>JAITHS010000109.1 GCA_031279875.1 Tannerella sp. | reverse complement strand
CATATAAACTCAATGTTAAACAGCGGATAGATATGCCGTTTGATGGCTTCGACTTTCCATTCGGTATAGCCGTCGGTAGAGTAGAAGTCATTGATACCCAGCACCCTGACGTCTTCTTCATTCGCCCTTTCAAGCGCATCGGTAAGATACTTAAACGCACTGAAAGAGTATGGTGTATGGATGTGAGCGTTTACATTCGGATATTTCATAAATTATCAATTTTTGAGGCGCAAAAGTACATCTTTTTTTTGAAATACACAAAAAAAAATTCTAACCGTGTCTTGAATATTTGCTCAAATATAATCCCGCAACTCTTTTCTCAATTTCGAGAGTGCGTTTTTGATATGATAGCGCACTGTATTAACGGAAATATTCAGTCTCGCGGCGATTTTCGTATGAGGCAGTTCTTCCATTCGGCTTAATCGAAATACTTCTCGACACTCCGGCGGAAGAGACGACACAGCACCGGTTAATTTAGACTGTAACTCCTCAAACTCAACAACTTCCAACGGCGTATCATCATCGGCAAGCGTTGAGCCTTCTACTGTTTCGAGGTAATCATCCAACCTGTGCAAACGTTTCTCCATATTCAAGTAATTTATGGACATGTTTTTAACGGATACAACAAGATAATCCCTCAACGAAGAGCGTATATCAAGCGCTTCCCGCTGTTCCCATATACGGAATACGACGTCGCTGACAAGCATACGAGCTTGATAATTATCTGCAACATACTTGTAAGCAACAGCATACATTATATTATAGTATCTGTCGAACAGCATACGATAAGCGCTGTCTTCGCCGTTCCGTAACCTTTCAATAAAATTTGCTTCGGTGTCAAGCATAGAGAACACAAAATTCGCAATTTTTTCTTAAATATTCAAAACAAAATTATTATTTCGTTTTGAATATTTATCTATAGCCCAGACGATTATGAAGCCTGCTGCGGCAAGAATTAACGCTTGCCAGAGGAGTTGGTCGGGCAGGATGTTAGTTTCGGTAAGGGGTTTTGTTACGCCGTGGCTGTCGGTGTAAGTTTCGAGGGTACGTTTCCATGGCCATACTTTGTTGAGCGAGCCGAGCATGAAGCCTGCAAGGATGGCTATGGTTATGTCATGAAAACGGCGCAGAGCAAACGATAGGAAGCGCGAAAAAGATGTGATGCCGACTGCCATACCGAGGGCAAAAACGCATAGAACCGTTATTTTAAGCGATTTAACGGCATCCATGATGTAGAAATATTTGCCCAGCAAGACTAAAATAAAACTGCCTGATATGCCGGGCAAAATCATGGCGCATATCGCCGTAGCGCCGCAAATGAAGATAAACCACAGCGATTCGGGAGTAGAAGCGGGCGTAGCGACGGTGATATAAAAGGCTGCTAACGTGCCGATTACGAAACCTGTTACTACTTTCCAAGTCCACTGTTTGACGTCTTTGATGACAATCCACGTCGAAGCCAGCACTAATCCGAAAAAGAATGCCCAAACAAGAATGGCATGCTCTGTCAGCAGCCACGTTACAATGCGTGCGAGCGAGAATATGCTGATGCCGATGCCAAGAATGAGGGCGACGAGGAAGTTGCCGTTGATGGCTTTGTTGAACTCGCGCAGACGCAGGCTGAAAAGCAGTTTCAAGACTGCAAAGTTGATGTTTTTTACGGAATTGAGTAATTCTTCGTAAATACCTGTTATAAAGGCTATTGTGCCACCCGACACGCCCGGTACGACGTCGGCGGCACCCATTCCCATGCCTTTGAGGGTTAGCATCAGATAATCGCTTAATTTTCTGTTCATTATCAATTGTTATTAAAGTTATGACTCAAATAGAGGCGCGTCAATTCTTCGGGGAAAACAATGTCGTCGTCGTCTTGCGGCGCTTCGTCTTTTTGGGTGCTAAATAGTTTATAATTAGACAAATATTCAAGTATTTCATGCGGATAGTTCTTTAATGCGTAAAGCATAAGGCGAATAGCATCATCGCGGCGCTCCGTTTCGATGCAGCAAACAATCAGGTCTCCCAGCACTGCGACGCTATCGGTATGTTTGTCGAGGTCGTCAATATCTTTAAGCGGTTCAAGCAGATTATAAGCCTTTTCGTAGTCTTCCATCGCCATGCAATTTTTGGCGGCTAACGGATTAACGTCCACAAAATCAAATTCTTGATACGATTTGAGGTCGTCAAAACATTCGTCGGCTTTGATATAAGAACCGTTTTGTGAAAGGCACCATGCTTTTGAGAGTTGAATTTCATACTGTAAATTTAGGTCGTCTTGCGCGCTGGCGGCGGCAAAGTCTAATGCTTCAATAGCCTTATCATAGTTGAGACATGTAACATGCTGTCTTGCAAGCAGATACCATATTTCGGCGGCAAAAGGGTTTTCTTCAACGAGTGCTTTCGACATGTCAATAGCTTTCTTTGTATCGCCTAATTTTTCGTAGTAGAAACAGAGTTGAGTTTTGAGTTGAAAATTATCGGGATAGAGTGCCAAAGAGTTATTTATGAAATCAAAGGCTCTTTCGTGCCAACCATCTGTTTCGTTGAGCCACTGGGCTATCTGCACAAGGATTTCTTCCGTCTGCGGAGACTGTTCGTGTATCAATTTGTAAACTATTTTCATGCCGTCGTCGTATCTATCCATGCCAAACAGACAATTAATTTTAAGCAGGTCAACATCTTCATCGTCTTCGTCAACTATTTCGTTGAGGATTTTCCATGCGTCGTCATACTGATTCATTTCAATAAGCGTTTCACTTATTGCGAGCGAAAAGTCGAGGTCGTCGGTATGAAGCGCAAAACCGAGTTCTATTACTTTGTTGAGATTGCCAATATCTTTATTATCAAGGAAATAGTTGATAAGAGAGATTATATCATCAACGTCGAAATAGATACTTTCGCCAGTCATCTGCGAAGCATAAAATTTGTTTACAAGATTTGATAATTTGTCCATGTTTTCTTTGTTTGTTTTGTTGTTTTGTTGTCGAGATAATAACGGTACCCCTAAACCCTTGCAGTGGTTTTAAACCCTGCAAGCGGTTTGGAGCTTACGTCCGTCATTGGTAGGAACGAAGCAATCCGGCATGCCTTTTCTTTCCGGATTACTTCCTGTATTCTGGATTGCTTCGTTCCTCGCAATGACGGATGCCCTGTATGTTAACG
>JAITHS010000083.1 GCA_031279875.1 Tannerella sp. | reverse complement strand
AATATCGGGTTCCGTTATATGAAAAAAATATAAAATACCGGTTTGTCATATCTGTTTTTTGCTTGAAAACTTGGTTGCAACATGCAAAATTAGACAAAAATCATGTGATTTCCAAATGCAGGAATAATTCGTAATTTGTAATTCGTAATTTTTATTACTACCTTTGCGGCGGTAAAACGATAAAAATATGTCAAAAAATAAGAAACAATCGAAAACAAAAAAGTCGGAAACAAAAGAAAAGCAAGGCTTTTTCAAATCTGTGGCTCATTTTTTTACGAGCCACATGATGCACTTTGTCATCGGTCTGCTGATTAGTTTTATTACAATATATGCCGTCGTTGCTTGCGTTTCGTTTTTTTTCTCAGGAAAAGCCGACCAGAGCATCGTTAACAACAATACGCTAATCGAAATAATGTCCATAAAGAAAGGTCTAATCCTCAACTGGACAGGCAATTTCGGCGCTTATCTGTCGGATACCATCATGAACAAATGGTTCGGGATACCGTCGTTTTTTATGATTGGTTTCTTCGGAGCGTTAGGTTGGAGGCTCATGCGCTTGTGTAATATAAACGTTTTCAAGTGGTTCCTGCTTTGTGCTGCCGCAACTATCTGGGGTTCTGTATTTTTAGCCTTTTCCCTGTCGGGATTTAAAGACGAAACATACTTTTATGTCGGCGGCAGGCACGGCTACAACATCAACGAGTGGCTTATGAACAATCTCGGCAGGATAGGTGTTTTGATGCTGCTACTTGCCGTTCTGGTGCTGTTTTTAGTTATTGTGAACAGTAAAATTGTCCCATGGATGCAGTCCAAACTGACGATAACACGCAAACCGCCAAAAGCTAAAGAATACAAAGAAGAAGAAGAAGAAGAAGAAGAAGAAGAGGAAGAAGAGGAGGAAGAAGAGTACCGGAAAGAACCGGAACCGCAATATCAGGACAACGACGACGATACCGGCGAATGGGTAACGGTTCCGGTAGATGAAGACAAGAGATACATCGCTGATAATCAGCCTGAACGGACGACAGATACACAAAAAACTACCGAGCCTTACGATATTGCTACTCTCGGAGAGTACGACCCGCGTCTTGACCTCTCTTCGTACTGTTTTCCGGAAATCGGTATGCTGAAACGATATGAAATGCCTGATAATCAGGTGGATAAAGATGAGCAGAACGAAAATCGCGAACGTATCCGCAAGACGCTCGAAAAATTCGGTATCCCGATAGAATCAATTAAGGCTACGGTAGGGCCTACTATTACATTATATGAAGTAGTACAGGCACAGGGCGTTCGCATCTCCAAAATACGTAATCTTGAAGACGATATTGCACAGAGTCTCAAAGCATTAGGCGTTCGTATCATTGCGCCTATGCCGGGAAAAGGAACGATAGGAATGGAAGTACCTAACAAAAAACCGCAGATCGTTTCGATGGAATCGGTCATCTCGTCGCGCAAGTTCGGCGAATCGACCTACGAACTGCCGATAGTATTAGGTCGTACTATTACTAACGAGGTTTTTATGTTCGACCTTGCCAAAATGCCACACCTGCTCGTTGCCGGCGCTACCGGACAAGGAAAATCGGTAGGTCTCAACGCTATTATCACGTCGCTGCTATACAAAAAACATCCGGCGGAACTAAAATTCGTACTTGTGGATCCGAAAATGGTAGAATTTAACATCTACGAAGACATTGAGCGGCATTATCTCGCCAAACTGCCGGATTCGGAAAGAGCAATTATAACCGACCCCGACAAGGTGATTTTTACCCTCAAATCATTGTGTCGAGAGATGGATGACCGTTACAAACTGCTCACAGAAGCGCATGTACGCAACATTGCCGAGTATAACGAAAAGTTTAAAAACCGCCAACTCAATCCCGAAAAAGGACACCGTTTCATGCCTTATATCGTAGTTGTGATCGACGAGTTCGGCGACCTCATCATGACAGCCGGCAAAGAAATCGAACGCCCCATAGCCCGTATCGCCCAAAAAGCCCGCGCCGTCGGTATGCACATGATAATAGCTACGCAACGTCCTACTACAAACATCATTACAGGCGTTATTAAGGCAAACTTCCCCGCCCGTATAGCGTTTAAAGTGTCGTCGATGATTGACTCACGCACAATACTTGATTCGCCCGGCGCCAACAAACTCGTAGGGCGCGGCGACCTGCTATTTTCGCAGGGCAACGAACTCCAACGTGTTCAGTGCGCATTGATCAACACCGACGAGATAGAAAACATCATTCGGTTTATCGGCAATCAGGTCGGTTTCGCTACGGCATACCCGCTGCCCGAAGTTTATGACGAAGAAGGCGGCGGCGGCGGAGAAAGCGTTGACCTGACGAACCGAGACCCGCTTTTTGAAGAAGCTGCCCGTATGGTAGTGCTTCACCAGCAAGGCTCGGCGTCAAACCTGCAACGCAAGTTCTCGATAGGCTATAACCGCGCCGGTAAACTTATGGATCAACTCCAAAAAGCAGGCATAGTAAGCGAAAACGACGGCAGCAAAGGCCGACAAGTCTTGTTGCAGGACGAATATCAACTCGAACAGTTACTTGCAAGATTGGACAAATGAAAAGTATTATATTGTTAATGTGCGTCTCCGCGATTGCAACAACGCCTGAAGCGATTATCAACCGTACAAACGAACTATACAACAAATTGAGTGGGGTAGAGGTACATTTTAAGGCCGATATCACGACCGACAAAAGCGGTTCGACGCATAATTTCGACGGCACGATAATTTTCAGCGGAGATAAGTTTGTGCTTCATTCAACCGACATGCACGTATGGTATGACGGCGTTACGCAGTGGAATTATAAGCCCAAAAACAACGAAGTATATGTAAGCAGGCCGGAGAAAAGCGAGATGCAAAAAATCAACCCATTCATGCTGCTCAAAGATTACAAAAAAGACTGGAAAGCGGCGCTGACAGGCGAAAGTACGTCTATCAACGCACGCCAAGCATACGACATTGCGCTCACGCCAAAGCATAAAGACGATATCGAAAAGATAGTTCTGCAAATAGAAAAAACGTCTTCCATGCCAACACGCATTACGCTTTATATGTTGAACGAAACATGTAATACAATAACAATTAAAAATATTACAGAGAAGAAAACTGCTCCCGAAGAGTTTGTTTTCCCGTCAGAAAAGTATAGAGATGTTGATATTATAGATTTATAGATGGAAGAGATTGAAGATGAAAAACTCTGGTTTGCGCTTTATACAAAGCCCAGAGCAGAGAAAAAAACAAAAGAAAAACTGTTGGAAGCAGGTGTAGAAACGTTTTTACCCCTTCATCTGACGCCGAGAGTGTGGTCAGACAGAATAAAATATGTTGAAATGCCGCTTTTTCCGTCTTACATTTTTGTGAGATGCAGAGAAAAAGAATTAGCATCCGTTTCGGCCGCCAAAGGAATATCCAGAATCGTTTATTCATGCGGTAAACCGGCTGTCGTCAAAGCGAACGAGATAGAAAATATCCGGACGTTTATCGAACTCATCAAAGGACGCAAATTATGTACCGGTGAAGAAGTAGAAATCCTCACCGGCAGCATGAAAAAGCAAGTCGGCAATATAACTCGAATAGGTAAAAAGTACCTCGTACTATACATACCATTCCTGCCGGGTCCCGTCGTTGTTGATATCGAAACGGTAGTACCCTTTAAAAGAGTGCGTTAGAACAGTGCGTCGTTAGAACGGTTTTCAGAACTGCCCGATAGACAAATCTCCCGCAAGCATGTCGGGAATAGCAGCAGCAAATTTCTTGAAATGCTCCGAACCGGCATGTGCATCAAACGCCGCCTGGTCGGTGTACTCTTCGTAAAAAATAAACTGCGTCGGGTCGATTGGCGACTGATACAAATGGTAGAACAAGTTGCCCGGCTCTTTGTTTGTTGCTTCTACCAACGGCAATGCAACAGCCTTAAAAGCCTCTTCCTGTCCTGCCTTAACCGTTGCACGGGCAACAATAGTTACTTTTTTCGCTTTCTCAACAATAGGCGGTGGTGCCGGAGCAGTTTTTTCGTCAGCCTTTCCGCTACCGGAATTCTGACATGATGCGCCAAATAAAGCGCTGATAAACAATACAATAAAAATTTTTTTCATATTAAATATTATTAATAACGCGGCAAAGATACGAATAAAATTAAAAATTAAGTATTAATTTTATTTCGTATCTTTGCGGCGAAATTTCATCTTAAATAGATAATGAACATCAAAGATTTCGAGATAATGGCACCCGTAGGGTCGTATGAGGCGTTGACGGCGGCTGTGCAGGGGGGCGCCGATTCGGTGTATTTTGGTATCGAAGACCTCAACATGAGGTCGCGCTCGTCGAACAATTTTACCGTCGAAGACTTGCGTCGCATAGCCGAAACATGCAGTGAAAACGGCTTAAAAAGCTATCTGACCGTCAATACGATAGTTTATGATGGTGATATGTCTCTGATGCGCGGTATTCTTGATGCTGCGCGTGAAGCAGGAGTGTCGGCTGTAATAGCGTCGGACGTGGCTGCCATGACATACGCCTTCGACACGGGTTTAGAAGTTCATCTGTCAACCCAGCTGAACATATCCAACATCGAAGCGCTGGCATTCTATGCGCGTTTTGCCGATGTTGTTGTTCTGGCGCGCGAACTCAATATCGAACAGGTGCGGCAAATCTATGACGCGATAGTTCGTCGCGACATCAAAGGGCCGGGCGGAAAACATGTCCGCATTGAGATGTTCTGTCACGGAGCGCTTTGCATGGCTGTTTCGGGCAAATGTTATCTCAGTCTGCACGAGATGAACTACTCGGCAAATCGTGGCGCCTGTATGCAGATATGCCGTCGCGGCTATACGGTTCGCGACAAAGAATCCGACATTGAACTTGATATTGACAATCAGTATATTATGTCGCCGAAAGACCTCAAAACCATTCATTTTATCAATCATATAGCTGACGCCGGAGTGCGGGTGTTCAAAATCGAAGGCAGAGCGCGTGGGCCGGAATATGTACGCATCGTTACGGAATGCTATAAAGAGGCCATAGAATCTTATTGTTCGGGCGAATATACCGAAGAAAAAATCGCACGGTGGGATGAGCGGTTAGCGACCGTTTTTAATCGCGGTTTCTGGAACGGCTATTATCTCGGTCAGCGGCTCGGCGAGTGGAGTTCGCGATATGGTTCACACGCCACAAAACAGAAAGAATACATCGCCAAGGGTGTCAGATACTTTAACGAAATAGGCGTCGCCGAGTTTGTCATGGAGTCGGGAACGCTCTGTGTTGGCGACGAAATTCTCATCACAGGGCCTACTACCGGCGCCGTTTTTATGACCGTTCAGGAGATAAGAGTAGAGTTGAAACCTGTCAGTCAGACTATCAAAGGCGAGAATTTCTCAATCAAAACCGCCGACAAAATCCGCCCCTCCGATAGAATGTACAAAATGGTGAGCAAGGAATAAGCCTTTTCATGCGATAATATTAAACGTTGTAACTATTTCGCCTTTGTATTTGCCGATACCCTGAATGGTGAGCGTGGCTGTACCGGGGTTGATATTGTTTTTGTAGCCGACGGTGAAGTCGCTGCTGAAAATAAGTTCGATGACTTTTTCGGAGCCGTCGGTTGCGACGTTGCGCAGGCTTACTTCGGGAATGACGAATATCGGTTTGCCGGTGCACGGCTGCGTTGCAACAGGCGCTATTATTGCCGGCGAAATATCAATGCGCGCACGAATGCGACCGTAATGTTCGTTCACTAATGTATTGTAATGTTTCACAAGCGTGTTGTATTCCTCAATAAAGCCATTCGGAACCTGCTGCTTGGTGCGACTATTTCCAACGGAATTATTATTATCTGTTTTAAAATCGCCGCAAATATACAACAAAAAAACAAAAACAAAGAATTTATTTCTCTCTACTCAGTTCCTTGCTAAATATTTTGCTACTTCGGAGAGATTTTTATCACTTCGACTTGCGTAGTCCTGCAATTGCTCGTCGGTAATTTTTCCGAGCATGAAATATTTTGATTGCGGATGAGCAAAGTATAAACCGGCGACGGAAGATGTTGGGGTCATGGCGCCGTTTTCGGTTATACTGATGTTTATTTTGTTAAGATTTAATATTTTATCAAGTTTAAATATCAGTGTCTGGTCGGGCAGTGAAGGGTAGCCTATTGCCGGACGGATGCCCTGATAGTGTTCTTTTAATATTTCTTCGAGGCTGATATTTTCGTCGGGAGCATAGCCCCAGTATTGTTTGCGGACTTTTTCGTGCAGATATTCGGCGGCGGCTTCGGCGAGGCGGTCGGCAACGGTCTGCATCAGTAAGCGGAGGTAAGCATCTTCTTCCTGCTCTATCATGTTGCTTATGTTTTTGCCGATTGTAACGGCAAACAAGCCGACGTGATCCGGTGCATTTTTTGCCACAAAATCTGCCAGCGAGAGACATATTCCGTTGGCGTCGGGCTTTTGTTGCCTTAACACAGGGAATTTTTCGCCGTTGATAAATATGTTATCGTTATCGTCGCTGTATGCGGGATAGATGCCGAATAAGGCGTCGCAAACTTCATTGTTAAAATGCTTGTTGAGAAGCATCTGTGCGTCGTTGAAGAGTTTTAGGGCTTCGTTTGATTTGT
>JAITHS010000352.1 GCA_031279875.1 Tannerella sp. | reverse complement strand
GACTAATAAGGAGTACTCAACTTGAAGGCATTAGCGCGCGCCAGCCCACCGTCGAGACGATCGCCGGACGAAGCGCCCCTAAACATACCTAAACTGAACGGATTAACATATGCATTCTCTTCTTGGGCATGCTTTGCGATGGCTTCCGGTACCGATTTCGGACACCCTGCCGGAGTGAAACCACTGAACCCGACGTTATCGCCATCTTTTACTAATAATGCGGCTTCTGCGGCCGTCAATCTTTTAAATGCCATAATATTTGTTAATTTTGCGGCTGCAAAGGTACGAATAAGAATTAAGAATTAAAAATTAAAAATTAAAAAATCTTCGTCGGGAAATTTAGCCATGAAATTTTTTATCAGTATATCAAATATTTTTTTGCGGATTTAAGGATATATTTTGTTTTTTCAAAAATAATGCTTACCTTTGCGGCGCAAAAAACGGGAAAGTCCCGTACGACCAGCTCCCTCGGAATCCCCCAGGGCTTGACCGCAGCAAGGGTACGCAGGTTGTAGCGGTGCGATACGGATAGCTTTCCCACCCGCCTCTTATGCTCATGGGAGCGCGTATATATTAATAATGTATGCGAGGCAGCCGGTTCGATTCCGGCATGAGGCACGAAATAGTGGTTAGTGATTAGTGGTTAACTAAAAATCCTAACCACTCATCACTAACCACTCATCACTAACAACTAACCACTAACAATGGGACATTTACCCCCTCTGATTCACGATCTTGCATTGATATTGATTACAGCCGGAGCTGTTACAATACTGTTTAAATGGCTCAAACAGCCTGTTGTGCTCGGTTATATTGTTGCCGGATTCCTTGCGGGACCTAATTTCGTGTTTTTTCCGTCTATCGGCGACAATGTTAATATTCAGATTTGGTCTGAAATAGGCGTTATTTTTCTACTGTTTGCGCTCGGATTGGAGTTCAGTTTCAAGAAACTCATTGCCGTTGGCGGCTCGGCTTCGATAGCGACAATTATCAGCATGGGGGCTATGACGGCAATAGGCTATATCACAGGCAAACTGCTCGGACTATCGGCTATGGACTGCATTTTCTTGGGCTGTATGATTTCGATGTCGTCAACAACTATCATTATCAAGACATTAACCGACATGGGGCAACAGAAACAGAAGTTTGCCGGCATCGTTTTCGCCATGCTCATAGTAGAAGATTTAGTTGCGATACTGATGATGGTCATCCTCTCGACTTTCGCCGTCAGCAAACATTTTGAAGGCGCCGGACTGCTCAAAAACCTTATGGTATTAGTATTCTTTCTGTTGATATGGTTTATCGGCGGTATATATCTTATTCCCAGCGTATTAAAACGTTTTCAGAAATATCTCAACAATGAGACGTTACTTGTGCTTGTCATCGGGCTATGTCTCGGAATGGTACTTTTCGCCTCATCGGCAGGCTTTTCGGCGGCGCTCGGCGCGTTTGTGATGGGTTCTATCCTTGCCGAAACGGTCGAAATGAAGCGCATCGAACATCTTGTAGAGCCGTTGAAAAACCTTTTCGGAGCAGTATTTTTCGTTTCCGTAGGGATGATGATAGACCCCGCAGTGCTGGTTGCCAACATCGGTACTATATTGCTCATCAGCGCGGTAATCATCACTTGCATGGTATCTTTTTCTACTTTGGGAATATATGTTTCGGGACAGAGTTTGAAAGTGGCTATTCAGGCCGGTTTCTGTTTGTCGCAAATAGGTGAATTTTCGTTTATCATAGCCACTCTCGGCAAAACACTCGGCGTGATTGACGATTTTCTTTACCCCGTCATTGTTGCCGTTTCGACGCTTACAACGTTCATCTCGCCCTACATGATGAAAGTGTCGATGCCGGTTTACGATTATATCGAAAAACGTGTGCCGCCAAAGTGGGCAAAACTGCTTAAAGGGTATGAATCAACAGGTTACGGCACTACCGTAAACCGCCGTACCGATTGGAACATTTTGCTCAAAGAAGTAGGAAAAGTTGTCGGGATATATCTGCTGATATGTCTGTCGATAATCTTTCTTTCGTCGAAATTTCTGCTGCCTTGGGCATTGGAAAAATTACCTCCCGTATGGGCGCAACTGCTTGTAGCGGTAGTTACAATCATAGCGCTGTCGCCGTTTATGCGGGCAATAATTGTGCGTAAAAGCAATTCGCGCGAGTTCAAAAAGTTGTGGAACGACAGGCGACTTAATCGTACCGGACTGATATTTTTAACAATAGCACGTTATATGCTCTGTATTGCGCTTGTGTTAGGCGTTTTGTTGCCGCTGTTTCCCAACGCAACGGCAATACTTGTTATCGTATCGGTAGCGGTAGTGGCTGTGGTAACGCGGTCGCTTGTAGTCAAACGGCAGTCGAGGAGGATGGAACGTGTTTTCATCGAAAATCTGAACCGTAAAGAAGAGATGGAAGAACGTATGACGACAGTCCGCAAAAAAACTGTGAAAGACTTGTTAGACAAAGAGATACATATCGAAGAAATAACCGTTTATCAGAACTCTCCAAGCGTTGGAAAGACACTTAAAGAGTTGAATTTTAAACAGATATCAGGTGTAAATATAGTCTCAATAATACGCGGCTCGAAGAAAATCAATATCCCCGACGCGAATGTGAGACTTTTTCCTTTCGACAAATTAGTCGTAGTAGGTTCCGACGAAGAAATTCAGAAATGCCTCAACCGCGTTGACAAATACCGCGAAGAAAGTGAAGTCGTTGACGAAGCCATACATCATATCGTGCTGTCGAACTATGTCATCGAAAGCGGCTCTGCGCTCGCAGGACAAACAATACGCGAACTCAATACCCGCGAACGTGCAGAGTGTATGATAATAGGTATTGACCGTAACGGACATACTATCAGTAATTTCAACGGCGACTTGCAGTTGCAGAAGGACGACGTATTATGGCTCGCCGGCGAACAAGAGAAAGTGTTGCGCTTCGAGGAAGCAATGAATCAATCACAAATTATCAATTGAAAAACAACATATAGCGTTTGCGGATTTCATAATTCCTTAAATCCGCAAATAAATAAAAAAAGGAACGTAGCGGCTTACAGGGCATTCGCAGTCCCGCAGGGACGACACTTTATTAACCGGTGACTTTAGTCTCCGGTGAGAAGAGTCATATCAACAATAGTCCCGCATGGGACGACACTTGATTGCGCCGACGC
>JAITHS010000313.1 GCA_031279875.1 Tannerella sp. | reverse complement strand
GCAATTTGTCGATAAAAACCGTTTTGTCAACATAAACATAACCGCCTTGCCGCAGATTATTGAAATCTTGCGTGCCGATAGGATATTTTCGCTTTTGTAACAACATGAGTAAATGAATTATGAATTATGAATTATGATGTGCAAAGATAGCGAAAGTTTTTGAGATTATACACAAACGAGGGAAAAATTTGTACAGGTCATTCCTCAATCATCTGTTGCATTTCGTTTTTTATGCTTTGGATAACCGGCGAAGGTAACACAAACGCTCACATTCACAGCCTATTTCCGTGCTTTTGTCGTAGCGCTTCGCAACGTTCAGTTCCGCAGTATAATTGTAGAGAAACAGCTCGTTGTTGCGGAGCGCAGGATACAATTGTTCCTTTATTCTGTGCCTAACAGCACACGTTTTTGATAATGGTAGCACCAAACGATAGATAATGACGGTACCACGTCATTGCGATTCTCAACTCTCAACTCTCAACTCTCAACTTATTAAGACGAATGCCCTATACGATTTTTTTTACTCATTTATGTATAATCTCAAAAACTTTCGCTATCTTTGCGACTCTTAATTTTTAATTTTTAATTAATTATTTATGTTGTTACAAAAGCGAAAATATCCTATTGGCACGCAAGATTTCAATAATCTGCGACAAGACGGCTATGTTTATGTTGACAAGACGGCTTTTATCGACTGGTTTATGGGTTCGGAATGTACCGGCTGGGCGCCGAACCCTGCGCATTCGGCTGTTGCGCCCTCGATATGGGGGCCATGGACGCAGATCGGCAACCCATGCGTTGATGACGACAAAGAAACAACATATAAGTGGAAATATCCTAAAACGAGTAATAAATAAACGGTTGTATCTCGCCGCTGTCGAACTGTATGATTAACTGTACGATTATAAGGAATATCAACGCCTTAACCGTCCAGTGCGACGAAATAAACGCCATTTTAACTTTCACGAGAAACGTTTCTCTCAAACCATGCAGCAAATATATCAGGATGATGAAAACGCACCACATTGTTCGCGCTTTGAAGAACGGCACTATATATGCAATATCAAAATCGCTAACCGTATGTTTGATAAGATCAAGAGCATTTTCCATAGTCGAAGCGCGGAAGAAAATCCACAGAAAAGCCACAAAAACAAACGTCAGCACCGTAGATACGGCTTTCACTGTCCATGTATCGGGGATTTTATCTAACCACGGCTTGTTTAATTTATGTACAATCAGACCTACGCCGTGCATTCCGCCCCAGTAAATAAATTGCCACGAAGCGCCGTGCCACAAACCGGCTATCAACATAGTAATCATATTGTTGACATACATTCGGAATTTGCTTTTGCGGTTGCCTCCGAGCGGGATGTAAATATAATCGCGCATCCATGACGAGAGCGAAATATGCCATCGTCGCCAAAATTCGGTCAGGTTAACCGACTGATACGGCAATCGAAAGTTAACGCCCAAGTCGAAGCCCATAATCGACGCCATTCCGATACTTATGTCGCTGTATCCCGAAAAGTCGCAATATATCTGTGCAGTATAGCCTAAAATAGCCATCAAGCCTTCAAAACCGGAATAGTTTAGCGGAGCATCGAAAACCCAGTTATTGTATTGTGCGATATAATCGGCAAAAACGGCTTTTTTCAGTAATCCGGTGATGATAAGCCACAAACCGCCGTAAATCATCGTTTTATCAATAACTTTATTATCTTTTATTTGCGCAAAAAACTTTCCTGCCCGCATTATCGGACCAGCCAGAATGAGAGGAAAAAACGAGATATAAAAAAGATACTGCAAAAACGAGCGTGCCGGTTCTACTTTGCCTTTATACACATCTACGGCATAACTTATTGTCTGAAAAGTATAAAACGAAATGCCTGCGGGCAAAAAAATATCTAACGGCGCAAAGTTGCTCGAAAGCATTGAGATGAAGAAATTAGTATATTTGAAATAGCATAAAATACTTAAACTTAAACAAATAGAAAGAGTAAGCCATAATTTTTTCTTCTTCGGATCAGAAGACTTGTATATTTTTCGCGCTATAATAAAATCATAAAAAGCGGTAAAAAGTAACAGGCAAAACATAAAGCCGTTATTAAGATAATAAAACAGCAATCCGAATGCGGCAACATAGAGCATCATTTGAGTTTTGCGCTTGCAAACGAGAGCGTAAAGTGCGATAAAAAGGATAAACATTATCCAAAAAGTGCCGGAATTGAACAGTACTATATTTTTCATTATAGAGGTTTTAATACTACGGTACGGGACGATGCTTTTGTTGTTCCCTGCTGCGGTTTACGCATTACGATACGGTGGCGGGCGTCGGTATTGAGCCATACCGCTACGCTGTCCATCCATTTTGCGGCGCTTTCGGTCGTAGGGTGCGCGCCGTCGGATATGCGGTCGTAAGAAAGGCGTTTGGAGGCAAAGAAACGGTTCGTCCCAACATGTTGTTCTATAATAGCGTTGATGCCGGTATCTTCTTTCCAGTTCGGAGGCCCGATCCAGATAAAAGGGATATCGCCCGTTTGTTTGATTATTTTATCTACATAGACGCTGTTTTTTTCGGGATTTTTGACAAACATTTCATTGGAACCGAGACAGATAAAGATATACGTAGGCTGAAACTTATTAATAAAATGCCGGAGTGTATCGGAGTGTTGCGCCCAGATTTTGGTTGATGAGCTGTACCATATCACGGTGTAGAGTTCGTGTCCGTTTTCGCCGGCATACTGTACCAATCGTTTTTTTAAACTTTCAAGCATGGAATCTCCTATCATCAAAATCGTTTGAGGACTGTCGTCGAGCGGGCTTTCTTCTTCGTCGGCGCTGTATCCTTCGGGCATAGGAACAGGTAAAACTTCATCGTAGATGTCTTGCGTTTCGGTTTTTGTTTTGAAATAATCTGCTATTGATGCTTTACGTAACACAAAATCGCCACATGTTATCTCGCCGTTCCACAACGAGTAGATGGTGATAAATAACAGCGGAATACACAGTATCACAATGAGTTTAAAGTATAACCGCATAGATTTTTTACCCGTTTACTTCCACAAACTTTTTCAGCGCCGCAAGAGCCTTGCCGCTGTCGAGTGCTTCGCGGGCTTCGGCGAGGCAGTCGGCGATGCTTTTATGCGGACATATTACCTGTATCGCGAAAGCGGAATTAGCCAGCACACAGTTGCGCTGGGCTTGAGTCGAGGTGTTGTTGAGGACGGCATCAAAGATAGCCGACGCCGCCTGAGGACTGTCGCCGCCGTAGAGGTCTTCGTCTTTGCAGCGCGGCAAACCGAGCATTTCGGGGGTATAGACTTTTTCTTTGTCGGGCATAGCGACTTTAAACTCCGATGTGAGCGAAATTTCGTCGTATCCGTCAACGCTGTGAACTACTCCGAAGCGCGTCGAACTGACCTGATAGGTATAACTATAAAGCCTGAAAAGCGGCAAGTTATATACTCCGAGCAGTTGATAGGCGGGCATTGAAGGATTGACGAGCGGGCCGAGAAGGTTAAAAAACGTTCTCACACCGAGATTTTTGCGTATCGGCGCTACGGCTTTCATCGCAGGGCTGAAAAACGGTGCGTGAAGATAAGCTATACGGCACGTGTCTAACGATTTGCGGAGAATGCTTTCGTCTTTGGTGAATTTTACGCCATGCTGCTCCATGACGTTGCTCGCTCCGCTTACGGAAGTAGCGCCGTAGTTGCCGTGTTTGACAACGTTATAGCCCGCTCCTGCAAGCACGAAGCACGCGGCGGTCGAGATATTGAACGTGTTTTTGCCGTCGCCGCCGGTGCCAACTATGTCTATCGCTTCGTAGTCGGCTAAATTTATCGGCACGCGCATGTCTAACAGCGCGTCGCGAAAGCCCGACAATTCTTCAACAGAGATACTGCGCATCAGAAAAACCGTAATCAGCGCAGAGACCTGTTCGTTATTATATTTTCCTTCGGCTATGTGAGCCAAAACCTGTTGTGCCTCTGTGCGTCCGAGATATTGATGCTCAAAGAGGCGATATAAAATATTTTTCATACGAGGCGCAAAGGTACGGAAAAATTGAGAAATTTCCAAGCGCGTAAATAAAAATCAAGCCCGTAGCCCTTGACCGCCTACCGTACTCAACAAGTCTATTACTAATTTGATGTTTTTATAATTAGTTGAGAGTTGAGAGTTGAAAATTACCTGTACCAATAATTTCAACTCTCAACTCTCAACTTTCAACTAATTCGTCATTACTTTCCACCGTTTACCGTCGATTTCTACGATATAGGCTCCACTATTGAGCAGGATGTTCGTCTGTCCTGCCTCTACTTGTCGGACGCTGTGTAGGGTGCCGGCAAGCGTGTAAATATATAATGTAGAGGGTTCGATGGCGTTGATATACACCTGGTTGCCATGCGACCAGACACGGTACGCCGACGAAACGGCTTCGTTGGAAACGTTAGTCTCAACCGTAATTTCCAGCGGCTGGCGAATTTGGCGGACGGTGAATGTGTAAGTGCCGTCGGCGTTCTGCTTGCCGGTGAGCGTTTTCTGTATGTCGTCGTAATGGTTTGTCTTCACTTTCGGGACGACAGTGTGGTCGCGTAGCGTCAGCGTGAATGTAAAGTCGCTGCCGCTTATGATGTAGTATAGACCGGCTGCGGGTAACGAGATGAAGCTGTCGGGGATGCGTAGCGTAACCGGACGGCGAATGACCGGTGGGATAACCGGTGCAGAGATGCGCAGTCCGCTGTAAAACGTCGGGTGAACGACGATGGTGCCGTCGTTGGGTATGTATGTTGTTGCGCCGTCAATCCAGGTAATTGTTGCGCCGCCGGGTCCAGGATAAATCACGGAGGAAACCTTGCCGTCGCCGTCAAGAACAATCTGCGTACCGCCGGTGATGTTGACTTTACCGCCGACAGGCGTAGTAGCTATGCCTTCACCGTTTAACGGTAACGTGATAGTGCCGGTGCTGCTGACCGTTGTATTGTTAGGTACCTCAACCCGCGTGCCGTCCGGCAGGATGATCACACCACCGCAAGGCAGCTGATAAATGTTGTTGCCAAGATACACCAGATCGCAGGTTGGATTTGCGGGAGGTGGTACCACTACCACGCCGCCGAAGTTGGGGGCAGTCGAAATCGGTGTACCTAAGGATACCCATGAACTGTAATTGTTGTTTTCCTTCGAGCGGGCAAAGACGTAGTATGTCGTATTCTGTTGAAGTCCGGTAAACGTTCTCCCTGCCTGCCAGCCCAATGCGTTAGCGGGCGGAGCGGTATTAGTTGTCTGGATAAAATATTCTATCGTCTGATTGCCTAAGTTTGTAGTCAAGAAAGAAGACGGCGTTACCGTGATGCTTACATCCGTTTTGCTCTCTTCCTGCGGTTGGCTTACATGTACGCCGCCGGCTTGGCCAACTACGAGCTGTATATTAACGGTTTTCGAGAAGCCGGAGCCGCTTACGGTAACGGTGGCAGTGTACGCGCCTGCGTTAAGACCTGTTTTGGGCTTCACAGTAAACGTAACCGGTGTTCCTGGATAGGGAATGTCGGCGAGCGTTGTGGACGACAGCTCGAAATCGGTTGCATTCGTGCCAGAAAGCGCAATGGTCATTGGCCCGGTTGCTCGGTTACCGATGTTGGTAACGGTGATAGCCCCAGGCACAATATCAGCCGCAGTGTATCTATACGTTAGATTAGTAAATGTATGTGCTGTGGGAGACAGTGAGATGGTATAGTTGGGAGCGGCTGCTTCATATGCACCCATATCAATTTGACCTAACTTACGCGACACACCCGCGAGATCGACGGCCGGTGCTGACGACGGATATGCGTTATCGTCGCCCGTGTCAATAGCATCGGCGCAAGTAAGTTTCAGTTTGTAGTTGCCGTTGACATTCTTAGCCCAGCCGACAGCATCAGGATCAATCCAGTTTAAAAAAATATCGTCGGCGGAAAGGCCGGTTGATTGATAGCTTATGCCTTGTGAATTGCCGATAAGCGAAGTGGATACGGTTGTACGATTACTACCGTTGAGGTTATGCCCTCCCCCCTGAACAGAGTAATTTCCCGCAACAATACAGTTTTTCAGTGTAATGTCGGCATGTTCATTGTGTATTCCGCCGCCATAAATATCTCCGCTGTTGCCGCTGACGGTTACATTAATCAGCGTAGACCTGGAGTCGCCACCAGGACCACCGTAGTTACGTATTCCACCGCCATTCATTCCGTAGTTTCCGCTAACAAGCACATTGACCATATCAAGCGTGGAGCCACCAAAACTATTTATTCCGCCGCCATTATCAGCTTTATTGCCGCGAATTTCCGTATTGGTTATTGAGAGTTTTGAGAACTGATCAAATATTCCACCACCTTCTTCTGTTGCGCTGTTTCCATTTATCGTTGCATTTGAGATCACAAGCGTAGCTTCGCCGCCAGGCTCAAAATCAGTGTTAGCGGAATTGCGTCTTCCAGAACTATATATTCCACCACCGCCACCATTGGTGCCGGTAGCTTCGTTTCCCGCTACAACTACATTATCTATATAAAGCGCGGCGCCATCATTATAGATACCGCCGCCCACGCAGGCCGCACCGCCAAAAACCACTTTATTGTTGCTTACAGTTGATTTGCTCAATCTGACGGTGCGGGAAGGGTTTTCGGCCGAAACATTGTAAAGTCCGCCACCTCCAAATTCTGCATAATTTCCTGTAATTGTCAGATTAGTAAGCGTTGCCAGCGAATTATTGCAGTATATTCCGGCGCCCATGTCGTCGTAAATGTTTTTTCCATTTACTTGATCAGCAGGATAGTTGTAGATATTTGCATAGCCTCCGGTAATGGTAAATCCATCCAGTATGACCTCTGCATCGCCGACAATACCGGCCGCAATAACCACATGGTAAGCATTATTACTATTCAGAACACCGTCGTCGTCAATATCTCCGCTAAGGATAGAAGTCCCGGTCCGTCCTGCTGCGTTGAATGCGGGTAGAGTTCCGGTGACTTGAGAAGAAAATCCCCCGTAAATCTTGACGCCCGCTTTCAGTACAAAGGCATTCTTACGACTGGGGGGGGGGGGGGGGG
>JAITHS010000046.1 GCA_031279875.1 Tannerella sp. | reverse complement strand
AGTTATTAAAGAAGTCATATCCGATTATTCCGTTCGTTCCACTCATCATCAAAGTCGCTTGAAGTAATGAAGGCAGATTTCCATATCTGACGTTAAACTCGTAATTATCAAGTTTTGTGTTTATTTCGTAGCAATTTGTTTGAAATATTCCTACTCCCGGATAAAAATCTTCGATACTTCCCGTACTTTCGTATTTCGAGGTGTAATTGCTTGAAAGATAGGATAGTTGGGCGCCGGTGTCGAGAAAGAATTTAAGCCGCGCACGGTTTATTTCAAGTTCTATTATCGGAATACCCATAAAAGAAGAGATAGTTGTCTGCTGCCCTGTAAAGTCGATATCGGTTTTGCTGAATAGTGCCGATTTGTTTTTGTAATCAAGCAGCAGTTTATATTCGGACAAAACATTCGTACCGAGCAGGGTAGTTATTTCCATGCCGAGCATTTCCGATATTTTTTGAACCGTCACCCCCATATAGTTTGAGGAAGTTCGAAAATTTTCGGAACAGAAGCACAGGTTGTCTGACCGATGAATCGTATAAGGCGCTCCCGTGTCGATTAGTATTACGTTTTCGTCGGACTTGATAATGGCGTGTCCTTTATAAATGTCGATTTTGAATTCATTCATATAATGTTTATAATAATATTTATTCGACCGCAAAGATAATGTTTTTTTTTGAAAAATAGCGTTTACAGGTGATTTTTTTTGATTTTTATATAATCATAAAAATTATTTACTACCTTTGCATATCATTTTACTAAAAAGAATTTTTTTATGGCAAGAAAAGTAACATTGTACACTGCTCAATGGGGTGATATGCCCCTTGAAACAATTTGTCAAAAGGCGAAAGAGTTCGGATACGACGGACTTGAACTCGCCTGCACAGAGAATCATCTCGATATCGAGAAATTAAGTCGGTCATACTGCGACGACATCCTCGCAACGCTCGCTAAATACGGATTGGAATTGTTTACAATTTCTAATCACTGTGTCGGTCAGTGCGTTTGCGACAGGATTGACGGTCGGCACAAATCTATCCTCCCCGCCCGTCTCTGGGGCGACGGCGAGCCGGAAGGTGTACGCCAACGCGCTGCCGAAGAGATGATTCGCGTCGGAGAGGCTGCTAAAATGCTCGGCGTCAATACCGTAGTAGGTTTTACCGGCAGTCCGATATGGCATTTGCTGTATTCGTTTCCGCCGGTGGCGGCGGCCGACATCGAAGCCGGCTTTGCGGAAGTTGCCGAAAGGTTCGCTCCTATTTTGGAGGCTTACAGGAACAACGGCGTCAAGTTTGCTCTCGAAGTTCATCCTACCGAAATTGCGTTCGACATATCGTCGGCGGCGACCCTTCTCAAAGCGCTCAACAATGATCCGGCATTCGGATTCAACTACGACCCCAGTCATCTTGGCTATCAAGGCGTTGATTATGTGGCATTTATTGAGATTTTTGCAGAGAAGATTTTCCATGTTCACATGAAAGACGTATGGTGGTCGGACAAACCGACACGCGCAGGCGTTTTCGGCGGACACCTTTCTTTCGGCAACCGCGACCGTTATTGGGATTTCCGTAGCATGGGACGCGGTAAAATCAATTTCGAAGAAATAATCCGCGCCCTCAACGCTATTGATTATCAGGGTCCTCTGTCGGTAGAATGGGAAGATAACGGTATGGACCGCGAAGCAGGCGCCGCCGAATCTTTGAAGTATGTCAAAAAGATTGATTTCCGCCCTTCTACCGTCGCTTTTGATGCGGCATTCGAGAAATAATCTCTCTCTAAACTACGCCCTGTGCAATCATCGCTTTTGCTACTTTCATGAAGCCGGCAACGTTGGCGCCTTTTACATAATTAATATAGCCGTCGGCAGTGTAACCGTATTCAACACACTGACGATGTATGTTGCTCATTATCTGATGTAAACGGCTATCCACCTCGTCAGGCGTCCATGACAGGTGCATGGCGTTTTGTGTCATTTCAAGTCCTGATGTGGCTACTCCGCCGGCGTTGACAGCCTTTCCGGGCGCAAAAAGAAAATGATTATCTATAAAATAATCAACCGCTTCGGCAGTACAGCCCATGTTGGATATTTCCGCTACACAGACGGCGCCGTTGTCTTTCAAAATGCGGGCGTCGGTAGCGTCAAGTTCGTTCTGGGTTGCACAGGGTAATGCTATATCAACTTTTTGCTCCCACGGACGCTTGTCGGCGTAAAACGTTGCCGATTGAAATTCATCGGCATAAGGCGCTACTATGTCGTCGCCCGAAGCCCGAAGTTCGAGCATGAAATCGATTTTTTTGCCGCTGATTCCGTCGGGATCATGAATATAACCGTCGGGACCTGAAATAGTTACAACTTTTGCACCCAACTCCGTCGCCTTAATAGCCGCGCCCCATGCTACATTGCCGAAACCGGACAACGCTATTGTTTTGCCTTTGATGTCGATACCATGTTCGTTAAGCATCTGATTAACAAAATATAAGCCGCCAAAACCTGTTGCTTCGGGACGCAGTATAGAGCCGCCAAATTCAAGTCCCTTACCGGTTATAGTACCGGTATGTTCGCGTGTCAGTTTTTTATACATGCCGTAGAGATACCCTACTTCACGCCCTCCGACGCCGATATCGCCTGCCGGTACGTCCATATCGGGACCGATGTTATGCCACAGTTCGGTCATAAACGCCTGACAGAACCGCATCACTTCTGCGTCGCTGCGTCCGCGTATCGAAAAGTCGGAACCGCCTTTTGCCCCACCCATCGGCAACGATGTAAGAGCATTTTTGAAAATCTGTTCAAAACCGAGAAACTTCAAAATCGACAGATTGACGGAGGCATGAAACCTCAAACCGCCTTTGTAGGGGCCGATAGCGTTGTTGAACTGCACCCGATAGCCGAGATTCACATGTACTTCGCCGCTGTCGTCGGTCCACGGAACGCGAAATATCAGCACACGGTCGGGTTCGGTAAGCCGCTCTATAATACGTGCTTTTTCAAATTCGGGATGCTCATTATAAACAGATTCTATACTCAGCAGAACTTCTTTAACAGCCTGCATATATTCCCTTTCACCGGGGTGTTTTGCTTCTAAGGAAGCCAAAATTTCTTCTTTTTTCATTTTATTAATGTTTTTTGCAGCGCAAAGATACGAAAAAATTATGAATTACCAATTACATAAACAAAAGAAAGATGAAAATGAGTAGCAGTCAGCGGTTTTTCGTTGGGTGGCTGCGAGTTGCGCCGGAAAGGATTTTTTTTATTTCAGTCAAATAACAGTCAAATAAAAAACATATTTATTATCAGTGTTTTATGAAAAAAAGCCGACTAAAAGGGGAAGTTCAGTCAAATAACGGTCAAATAAGAATTATGCCCAAAAGGGGATATATTTTGCATGTTTCTTTGATGCGCTTTCAGGGTTGAAATCTTTAATAAATCCGCTTATTACGGTGTCTTTGATTATTCTTGATACCATAGCTGTATTTTCATCTTCTATTCCCATTCGTTTCCTGAAACTTTGATTGGTCATTTGTTCTTTTTCCATATATTTCAAGCAACAATGCTGGTAACAGGCGCGAATCCTGTCCTCCCTGCTCATTTGGGAAAAAGTTCTTTTCGGATAGATAAATACTTTCGTGTAATTATCTCCCTTTATAAATTCAGGCGCGGGAAGATAGGCGTCTTCTATCGCCTGAATAGCACGGTCAATACCGCTGCCCCGCTGTTCACATATTTCAAAGCGGCGCATCAACAGGGCGATTTTTTCATTTCTTGATGTCGGAGGCGCATCAATAAAACGGTTTACGTCCACCAGTGGCGTACCCGGATTGGTCATTTCAATACGGTCGGAAAATATCTCTACCATCACATACATTCCGCTTTGCCACAGGTTTTGATGAATCAATGAATTGGCAAGTATCTCTCTTACGGCACGTTCGGGATATGACTCTTTAGTTTCACGCAATGCCTTCTCAATAATTTCAACAGAAGTCCGTTCCATGATAAACTGTATAAAATGTTCAAAGCCGCAGGCGTAGCCTTCTTTGAAGTCTAATTCAGGATGAGCTTCAAGCCGATTTTTGCCTTTATACAATACAATGCGCAAGGTCTTAAATTCCAATTCTTTAAATTTTGTTAAATCGTATGCAAACAAAAGTGCGCCCAAATTGGTGATATTCCAGTTTTCACCTTGTCTGGCAACAAATTTCTCATCGGCTAATGATTTAAGTATAGCCGTTTTGGTCTCGGGCAAAGTGCGGCCTGACAACCGAAAATAATAGTTGTAATCCAAAAGATTCAGCACCTCATCGGCAGTCGCACCCGTCAATGCCGTTTGCTCGTGAAATAAAAGCCCCTGCGATTCGGCAATCAGCTGTTTTACTTCCTGACGGCTCATCCTGACGGTCTGTCCCGCCG
>JAITHS010000045.1 GCA_031279875.1 Tannerella sp. | reverse complement strand
TTTCACTTTCAAATTCTCGCCGGCGCTTTTTACTATGCTGCGATAATATTCTTCGTCGTAGCCGGGGAAGTCGGGCGAGGCGGGCAAACCGTAGGGGTTGCGCTTGAAACGACCGTTTTCTTCTTTCTTGACGTTGCCGTCGATGTATTTGACTAACAGGTACTCACCGAGTTTTTTCCAGCGCAGATGTGCTTCTTCGGCTGTTGAAGAACTATACCATGTGAGAAACCGCCGCGCCTCTTCTTTCGACGACGCCAGCAGTTCAACTGCGGCCTTATCAATAGCGGGAAGCGTTGATTGGTAGCCATTTTCAAGTTCTTGCTGCACGGTGCGGATGTCCTTAATCATAAGACTGTACTTCGAGTATGCCATGTTTGCTACCCAGTTATGCACCCAGAACGACGCAGTCCACGAGAAGTTGTACATATCGCCGTTACCCACGCGGTAACATTCCGGCACGGCGACCGACGAAGCATACATCGGCGTAAAGACCGTCATATCAGCGTCGTCGGTACCGAACCACAGTACGCCTCCCACCTCGTCGGGCAGCCACGAGCGCATTTGCGGCACGATAACAAAGCCCGTTTGCTGTGTTGCTATCGCACGTTCGTTAATATATTCTACTCCGTCAACTTTAAAGTGCATCGGGCGCCAGCGGTACGGCACATGATACGGTCCGGCGCCGGCGTCAACGGTCATATCCATCGAAGTACCCTCATAATGGTCGCGCATGCAATTCTGCACATCTTGCACCGACAGTTTGCGGTCAGGCTTGATATACAGCGGCATAGGCTTTTGGGTAGAATCGCCCCGCACAAAAGCCTCATATTTCGACATCGAAGTATCGAACTTGCGGAAAAACGCCCATACACGCGCTTCGCAGGCACGCAAGCCTCCGAAATCGTAAGGGTTATAAGCCTTTGCGAAACTGAAATCCTTGTCTTTGCCTGTAAACCAGCCTTTTGAACGCGCAAACGACACCACGTCGGGCGAGTAGAGACAGTTTTCTTTGTCGTCAAACGGAATTTGCTGAATACGAGACTGATTGGCATGTGCCGCGATACAGTCGTCGGGGATGCGGATAGCGACCCACAGAGCGCCCTTGTTGCCGACGCCTTTGCCGACCATCTCCATTATCCATACTTCGTTTTTGTCGGCGATAGAGAAGGATTCTCCTCCGCTGTAATAGCCGTACTCGGCTACTAACGAAGTCATTACGTCGATAGCCTCGCGAGCCGAGCGCGACCGCTGTAAAGCAATATAAATCAAACTTCCGTAATCAATAATACCCGCAGTATCAACTAATTCAGGTCGTCCGCCGAAAGTTGTTTCGGTGATGGCGACCTGATGTTCGTTCATATTGCCGACTACGTTGTATGTTTCGGCGACCTGTTTGATTTGTCCTAACGGCTTTCCGGTATCCCATTCCACGACGTCGAGCATCGTGCCGGGCGCCCATTTTGCAGCAGCCCAGTGGTACAACTCGCCGTAGAGATTATGTGAATCGGCGGCGTAGGAAATAATCACCGAACCGTCGGTCGAAGCCTTCTTTCCGACGATGAGATTAGTACATGCGTCGGCATTATTGATGCTGATAATCAGCGATAAGACAAAAAATATTTTCTTCATAATATAATAATTTAAAAATTGTAAACCATTCCGATACCGTAACTGTTAAGTCCTATCTGCGGCACTGCGACGAAAGGGCTGTCGATAGTGTTGAGACCAAACAACCTGTGCCACACCGGCAGCATCATATAGCCGATTTCGGCGCTCAAGAGGCCTATTCCCGCTCCGGCAACGACATCGCTCAACCAGTGTTTATACTTATACATCCGCAAAGCGCCTGTCGTTACAGCCATAGCATAGCCCGCAACACCAATCCATGGCGTTACGTCTTTGTATTCCTTATATAATATATGCGCGCCGGTCATCGCTACAGCCGTATGACCCGACGGAAAAGAACCGAGATAATAATCGTTATCGCTCGTGCCGGCCGACCAGTTGTGATTTTCGTTATATGCCAGCGGCCGCCGCGCAAAAACGTTTTTCTTCAACCCGTAAACCACTCCTTCCATAAAAAGATACGAAGTTAACATTATCATTGTCCTGTCCCGCAGGTTATGCTTGGAGGCTATTCCGGGCATGAAATCAAGTCCGAAAGCAAGTCCCGGAATAACTATCTCCAAATAATTGTCGAGAGAAACATGTTTCGGATTGGCAGGATTATTTATTTTCCGTATCTCGTGGTCTATATCGACATCAATCTGACGGACAGGCAATTGTCGAAATCTCGCTGCCGTACCGTAAGCAATAAAAAGCGACGGCAATACGAACTTCATCCCCTCACGCTTAAAAAACGGCTTCTTTTTTGGTTTGATATTATTATCCTGATAATAACTGTTGAGTGTAAGCAGTTTGTCCGATTTCATAGTTGTCAAAGGTAACGTATCGGTTCGTTCTGCCGCCTGCTTTCTGCTTTCTGCCGCCTGCGATGCTGCCTGCGATGCTGCAAAAAAGATTAAAAAAATCAATAGTGTCGAGAAAAATTTTGTCATGTCGTTTTATTATATTATCTTGTCGAGCCACTCAACATGAGTTCCGTTGATGGTTAAAAACCATTCTCTTTCGTATTCAAGCAGTATTTCGAGCATCTGTCATCAAATTTTTTTTCATATCGGGGTGCAAAAATAATAATTTTTTTTGCAAAAAAATCGCAAAACATGAAATAATTCAAAAATAATACTTACCTTTGCGCGCCACTAATAAAGGAAAGCTGCCGGAGAGGTCGATCGGGCCGCACTCGAAATGCGGTGTACGGGTAACTGTACCGGGGGTTCGAATCCCTCGCTTTCCGCTGCTGTAGAGACGTTGCATGCAACGTCTCTACAAGCAAAACAAACAAAAAATATAAGGGCACCTCTAAAAATTAACTTTCTGTAAATCAACGAGATATAGAACTCTCAAGCATAGGCAATCCGCTCGAAAAAATCAGTAAAGCAATTGATTTTTTGAACAAGATTTTCGGCTGCACTCGGCATAGTCAAAACAAGTTTTGCCTCTGCGCTCGGCTGCACGAAAATTGAGATGTTTCGTCCACATTTGGAAGAACATCTGCTCAATCACGACAAAAAAAGCAATGCAGGGGCAAAACCGATTGATTTGGTATTGATGTTCAAAATAATTTTCAT
>JAITHS010000402.1 GCA_031279875.1 Tannerella sp. | reverse complement strand
GCGCACATGTTCGATATCGCACAGTGGGGTCTGGGCATGGACGACAGCGGCCCGATAGCCATAGAGCCGCCCGTCAACAAGACACCCCTCACGTTCTATTACGCTAACGGCGTTCGCATGACACACGAAGATTTCGGACGCGGCTATGCAGTACGCTTCATCGGTACCAAAGGCGTGATTGACATCAGTCGCGGCTTCTTTGAAACCCTGCCCGCTAACCTCAAAACCCATGAGTGGGGCGCCAACGAAATAAAACTTTACGAGAGCAACGACCACTACAATAACTTCCTCGAAAGTGTGCGTAGCCGCAAGCAACCGCTCTGCACCGCCGAAATAGGACACCGCACAGCGACGGTTTGCCATCTTGCCAATATAGGCTACGAGTTGAAGCGTCCGCTCAGATGGAACCCTGCTAAGGAAGAGTTTCTCGGCGACGACGAAGCTAATCTACTGCGATCGGGATACTTACGCAAAGGCTGGAAAATGACAGTATAAGGGTTAAGTGGGACTGTCTCAATAGCACGCAGATGACGCAGATGATAATGATTTGCGTCGTTTGCGTGCTAAAATAATTCATAATTATTTTGTATCTTTGCGGTTTGAAAACTAACTTTTTAATATTATGTTGATAGCGAACCCGATGTATGATGTCGTATTTAAGCGACTGATGGAGAACGAGCGCGTGGCGCGGTTCTTCCTGTCAACCATGTTGAATCAAAACGTGGTTGATGTATTGTTTCATCCACAGGAATTTACTTACAAAAAAGACCCTCCCCAAGATGAAAAAGTATTATGCGTATCTATTTTCAGAGTAGATTTTGTAGCAACTATACTTTCAGATAACGGAGAACGAAAAAAAGTTCTTGTCGAAGTTCAAAAATCGAACGAAGAAGACGATGTATTGCGTTTTCGCAAATATCTTGCAAGACAGTATGCCAAAGTTGATATTATTAACGGCGAACGGTTTATTTTGCCGATAACTACAATATACCTTCTGGGTTTCAAACTTGAAGGGATTAATACTCCATGTGCGAAAGTTGAACGCTCGTATATTGATATGGTTAGCGGCAAGCGGATTGAAGCCAAGAACTATTTTATGGAACAGCTTACCCATGACAGTTATGTAGTACAAACAGAGTTTATTTCCGACCGGTTTCAAACCCGCCTCGACCAACTGTTAAGCATTTTTGAACAGAAAAATTACTTTTCAGACAATATCAAATACCTTAAATTTTATAACTATGATCCGGAAGATAACGAAATTCGTGCTATTACCGACATCCTGCAGAAAATAGGAGCTAATAAGGAAGACCGTGAGCGGTTAGAGATAGAAGAAGAAGCACACCGAATAGAAGCAGCCCGCTACAAAGCCCATTTCGGCGAAATAGAAAGTGCGAAAAAAAAGTTGGAAGCTTCGCTCAAGGAGAAAGAAGAAGTCATTGCGGAGAATGAAGAAGCATTAGCAGCGAAAGACGAAGCCCTCGAAAAACAACGTCAAACAATTCTGAATTATGCCAAATATCTTTTATCCACCGGCAAGTCGGCGGAAGAAATTATAGCCGAAACAGGATTGAATAAAGAAGAAATACCTTTGTAACTATATGACAATATTTAGATAAATTATGGATAGAGTATTAGTAATAGGAGCCGGCGGTGTAAGTACCGTAGCGGTCAAGAAAATGGCGATGAACGCCGATGTGTTCGGCGATATTACGCTGGCAAGCAGAACGTTGAGCAAGTGCGACAAAATCGCCGCCGACATCAAAAACATTAAAGTGAAAACAGCACAGGTTGACGCCGACAATGTCGCAGAGTTAACGCAACTCATCCTCAAAGTCAAGCCCGACATAGTTGTAAATCTTGCTCTTCCGTATCAGGATTTGAGCATCATGGACGCATGTCTCGCCTGTGGGGTCAACTATTTGGATACGGCAAATTATGAACCGTTAGACAATGCCAAATACGAATATTCGTGGCAATGGGCATATCATGAACGCTTCAAAAAAGCAGGACTGACGGCTATTCTCGGCTGCGGCTTCGATCCGGGCGTTACCGGCGTCTTTACCCGCTACGCCGCCAACCATTATTTCGACGAGATGCATTACCTTGATATTGTGGACTGTAACGCCGGCGACCACCATAAAGCCTTCGCTACCAACTTCAATCCCGAAATCAATATCCGCGAAATCACACAGCGCGGCAAGTATTACGACAACGGCCAATGGATTGAAACAGAGCCGCTTTCCGTTCATCGGCCAATCAACTACCCCAATATCGGCCCCCGCGAATCCTACCTCATGTATCACGAAGAACTCGAAAGTCTGGTCAAGAACTTCCCTACCCTGCGCCGCGCACGCTTCTGGATGACATTCGGAGAGGAATACCTGACCCACCTTCGTGTAATGCAAAATATCGGCATGACAAGCATCAAACCCGTTCTCTACAAAGGCATCGAAATCGTTCCGATACAATTTCTCAAAGCCGTACTGCCCGACCCCGGCACGCTCGGCGAGGACTACACCGGCGAAACATCTATCGGTTGCCGTATCAGCGGCATCCAGCATGGCATTGAATTTACATATTATATATACAACAATTGCAGCCATCAGGAGGCATATCGCGAAACGGGCGCGCAGGCCGTCAGTTACACCACAGGTGTTCCGGCGATGATTGGCGCCAAAATGTTCCTCCAAGGATACTGGCGCATGCCGGGCGTCCGTAACGTCGAAGAGTTTGCCCCCGAACCTTTTTTGAGCGACCTCAAAAGACAAGGACTGCCGTGGTATGAAGCTTTTAACGGAGATTTGGCTTTGTAGCCTAAAACATCAATCATAAAACTCATCCAACCAGCCGGACGTTGAGGTACGTGGGGGCGAAGAGGCGGGGTTGTTGTTTGGACGCGAGCGGGACGAGCAGGGGTCGTCGAAACCGGCGGGAACGTCAAACTTCTCTTTTTCTTTGTATTCGGTCAATTCTTTGTCGGCAAAGACTTTCTTCATGTACAGGGCAAAAACGGGCAAGGCTACGTTAGCGCCCTGTCCTTCCATGGTATTGAAGTGGATGAGCGGTTCTTCGCCGCCTACCCAGCAACCGCTTACGAGGTTTGGTGTGAAGCCGATGAACCATCCGTCGGACTGGTTTTGGGTAGTGCCGGTCTTGCCGCCCATCTCTGCTTTAAGACCGTAGGCATAGCGTAAGCGGTTTGCCGTTCCGCCGTCAACTACACTTTTTAACATGCTTAATATCTTATAGTTAGCATCTTCGGGAAGTACTTCGTTGACTTGTGGGGCGAATGATGCTATGGTATTTCCGTAAATATCTTCTATTCTGGTAACATATAGCGGTTCTATGCGTATTCCCTTGTTAGTAAAGACGGTATAAGCGCTTACCATCTCGGCAACGGATATTTCGGGTGTACCCAAACACATTGAGGGGAACGCTTCTATCTTTCCTCTCATTCCGAAAGAGCGCAAAAGCCGTTCGAGGGCGAGCGTAGAGAGGTTTTTCATCAGCCCTACCGTAACCCAGTTATCGGAATGTTGCAGCCCCCACTGTAATGTTACTTTCTCGCCGCCTTGTGTTTTATTAGAGTTTTGTGGCGTCCAGAGAGTACCGTCTTCATTGATAATCTGTTGCGGCGCATGCACCATCTCGTCGCACGGAGTAAAGCCTTCAACCATAGCCAGCGAATAAACGAACGGCTTCACGGTAGAGCCTATCTGACGGCGACCGGTATTGACCATATCGTACTGAAAATTAGCGAAATCAATACCTCCGACGTATGCTTTAACGTATCCCGTATGCGAATCCATCGACATAAACGCTGTGCGCAAAAACGATTTGTTGTATTTGATCGAATCAAGCGGCGTCATAACAGTATCACGCATTCCGTTCCAACTGAAGACCGACATATCAAATTTTTGGGTCTTAAAAACGGTTTCTATTTCGGTATCGGAAGCGCCCTGTGCCTTCATCGTTTTATAACGCGACGACTGGGCGATGGCATTGTTTAATATCCTGTTTATTATACCTTCCCGATCTTTAACCGGCACCTCCCATGGGAATGTGAACGGGGCGTATTTGCTGCTTTTCTTCTCTCTGAAAAACGACGGTTGAAGCGTCTTACTGAAATGTTGACGCACAGCATCTTCGGCATATTGTTGCATGCGAGAGTTGATTGTAGTGTATATTTTCAGCCCGTCGGTATGAATATTATATGGTTTGCCGTTAGGTTTGAAGTTTTTATTACACCATCCGTAGAGCGGGTTCGTCTCCCACGCGAGCGAATCTTCGTAAAAACGGCTTTGCAGCCAAGATGGATAGCGGCTACGGTCAGGCTTCCCTGCGGTAAGAGTAAGTCGCAGATATTCACGCAGATACGGCGCCAAGCCTTCTTTGTGGTCAACGCGCATAAAATTGAGTTCTATGGGCGTAGCCGACAACGAATCGCACTTTTGCCTGTCGATATATCCGTACTTGTACATTTGCTCAATGACGGTATTACGTCGCAAGACGGCATGTTCGGGATATTTCACGGGGTTATAGTAAGACGGATTTTTACACATTCCGACAAACAGAGCGGCTTCCTGAGGTTTCAATTTGCTCGGCGTAGTATTAAAATATGTACGCGCAGCCGACTGTATCCCGACGGCGCTATAGAGAAAATCAAATTTGTTGAGATACATGTTGATAATCTCTTCTTTGGTGTAATATTTTTCTAATCTGACGGCAATGACCCATTCGATAGGTTTCTGAAACAGTCGCTGCATAAAGCTTGATGCATTGGGCGAAAATATCTGTTTGGCAAGTTGTTGCGTTATTGTACTGCCGCCGCCGCCGCTTTTTTGCCTCAACAGCCCGCGTTTGATAATAGCACGTAACAATCCGCGAACATCAATGCCGCTGTGTTGCTGAAAACGGTTGTCTTCGGTGGCTATCAGCGCTTGAACCAATTCCGGCGATAACTCGCTGTATTTCACTTGAAAACGATTATCCATGCTGTATGAATAACTGCCGAGCATAACGCCGTCATCGGCGATAATCTGTGAAGCGTAACGGTCGATAGGGTTCTCCAGCTGTTCGATAGTCGGCATATAGCCGATAAAACCCTGACTGATAGCCCAAAAGAGAATTACCGCAAACAGTATCACCGCCCCAAAGCCGTACCAAATCATTAAGTTGACTTTCATGCGCGTCTTGTCGGACAGTGTCAGCATGTTTTTAAGTCGTTTCATGCCTTAACAATTTCGGTTGATTTCTCTTCTATTTCCGGTGTTGGTTTCCTGACGAAAAATGCGCTCAGTTCGTACAGTCCGTAAAGCGGGAAAAACACGCAAGCGAGGGTTAGCGGGTCGCTGCTCGGCGTTATCAGCGCAGCGGCAATGAGCAATCCCGCTATCGCATGACGCCTGTATTTATTGAAAAACGCCCGCGTAATAAGTCCTAATTTCGATAACAGCCACGAAATCAACGGCATTTCAAACACGACACCCATTATAAAGATGAGCATCAGGAAGTTATCCATATAAGAATCTAACGAAACGCCGTCTGTTATCTGCGAGCTGAGTTCCCATGTAAACAAAAACCTTAGCGTCATGGGAAAAACGAGGATATAACCGACAGAACATCCGATAAAAAACATTAACGTGCCGAAAGAGAATGCCCAGCCGACGTTGCGCCTCTCGTTGTCATAGAGCGCAGGGCGGACAAATTTCCATACTTCAAACATAATATACGGAAATGTAAGCACCAGAGCCAGCCAGAAAGAAGTTGACATGTGGGTAAAAAACTGCGACGCGAGTTTGATGTTGAATATCGGCACATTGAAAGTGTCATCGCAATAGTCGGGAATAAAAGGAATGGCTTGCGTCAGTTTGCAAAGCGCTTGATAAGTGATAAAATCAGCCCTGCACGGAGCCATAATGACTTCGTTAAACAGTGTTCGCATGACTACAAAACCGCCGATAGCAAAGACTAACAGGGCGATGATGAT
>JAITHS010000364.1 GCA_031279875.1 Tannerella sp. | reverse complement strand
CGGAAGCCGCCGTTAGCCTTCCCTCCTCGCCTGCCTATAGGGTAGTCGCCGTTGACGTCGCTACGTAGCGCAGGCCAGAGAAACGAGCGGTAAAGGCAGGAATAAAACAGTCCCTTTTCACGCTCAGTGCCGCCCGTAACCGTGATATGCGACAGTAACGCATTCCATGTCTCAACCGCCTCGCTACGAACCTGATAGAATGTTTTGTCTATCATCTCCGCTTCAAGATTTTGCTTCGCATTTTCGACGCTAACAAACGAGAAGCCGATCTTCAATTCGAGAGGTTCGCCGCTTTTGGAATCTTTGAATTTTACGACCGCAACCTCACGCTTTTCGCTTTTAGGATGCTCAATATCAGCGACTTCAAAATTAGCAACGGCATAGAAAAACATTGTTTCTCCGGCATTCTGATAGCCTTCAAAAATGTTGTTACCGGTCTTGCTAATATCCCATTCCGAAACGCGATTGTTCGTGCGGGTAATATCCACAATCAACTGTTTATCTGCATCTTTCGGAAACGAATACTTGTGAAATCCGCATCGTAGCGTCGAAGTCAGTTCGGCGTTGATGCCGTAGCGTTCCAGAAAGACCTGATAATAACCCGGATGCGCCGCCTCGCGGTTGTGATTGTAACGCGACTGGTAGTTGTCAGGATTGATTTCGCCGGTAGCGGGTAGCATCGGCAAGTGTAGCAAGTTCCAATGCCCTTTGTTAGTGTGGCTAAAACCGTAGATAACAGTGTCTTCATACTGGTATCCGGCGCCGCTGCGAAACTGCGTTACAGGGCTTAACTGCACCATAGCGTTAGGCACCGAAGAGCCGGGAAAGACTTCCGCACCCCAGGTACGCTCTTTCCATGTGCGTTGATAGCCCAAATCCTCCGGCGTCCATAGAGTTGCAGTCCCCAACAGAGGATTGACGTAATCGGTCGGTTGCTTATTTCGCTGCCCGCAAGCAAAACCAAAACATATTAAAAACAGTGATAAATATTTCATTTTCTTATTGATTAAATTGCAAAAGTACAACATTTTTTTTGGAATATTAAAAGTTTATGTATAATCTCAAAATTTTATGTTATCTTTGCAACGATTTTGCAGCGATTTTTTTTCAAATTTGTTATTAACATAAAAGTGCTTTGGAAAAGTAATAAATATCAATAAAAAAGAATTTTAATTATGATCAATCGTCGTTCATTTATCAAAACATCCGGAATAGCAGTGGCAGGATTGGGATTGCCTGTTACGGTATTATCGGATCCGTCATCGGTTTCTTCTGTTGTTGGAGACATGCCGGACGGAACACAGTCTGCAAGCGTTTCCCGACAGGTCGGCGCTTCGTCGCGTCAATCCCCAAACATCATCTACAAAGTGGACTATGCCGTTGTTGGTGGTGGAATAGCCGGCGTTTGTTCGGCTATCACTGCCGCTCGCGCAGGGCTGAAAGTAGTGCTCGTTCAAGACCGTCCTGTGCTTGGCGGCAATGCTTCGAGCGAAGTGCGGCTGTGGATTCTCGGCGCTACCTGCCACATGAGTACTAACGCACGCTGGGCACGTGAAGGTGGTGTACATGAGGAGATTGTAGTCGAAAACATGTATCGTAACCGCGAAGGTAATCCCGTCTTTTTCGACGCCTTGCTTCTCGAAAAGGTCTGGGCTGAACCTAATATCACGCTACTGCTTAATACAGCCGTTTACAGCATCGAAATGAACGCACCCGACCGTATCGACAAAGTGCTGGCATTCAACAGTCAGAACAGCACTCATTACGAAATCAGCGCTCCGTTTTTTTGCGACACATCCGGCGACGGTATTGTGTGTTTCCTTGCAGGCGCCGCTTTTCGCGTTGGAGCTGAGACTGGCGAAGAGTTTGGCGAGAAATACATCATGCCCGACGACTACGGCAAACTGCTCGGTCATTCGATGTATTTTTACAGCAAAGACGTCGGTCGTCCTGTCAAATATGTTGCACCTGCATTTGCGCTTAAAGATATTCCAACCAAAATACCGCGTTTCAAGGATATACACCGCGATTCGAGTGGCTGTCGTCTGTGGTGGCTCGAATGGGGCGACGACCTTGACCATGTGTTTGATTCAGAAAAGATTAAGGAAGAACTATGGCGCGTCGTCTATGGCGTTTGGGATTATATCAAAAACTCCGGCACATTCAAAGACGTTGATAATATGACGCTTGAATGGGTTTCAACTATACCCGGTAAACGTGAGAGCCGACGCTTTGAAGGCGATTACATACTTAAACAGTGGGATGTGCTGGGACAGACGTCATTTGAAGACGCTATTGCCTACGGCGGCTGGGGTGTTGACCTGCATCCGTCAAAAGGCGTTTACAGTGCCTATCCGGGCTGTACGCAGGCTCATGGACGCGGCATCTATACCATTCCATATCGCTGCATTTACAGCAAAAATATCTCAAACCTCTTCGTCGGAGGCAGACTTATCAGCGTGTCGCACATCGCTTTCGGCTCTACCCGTGTTATATCTACCGGTACACTCTGCGCTCAGGCGGCGGCGCTCGCAACAAGTATCATGCTCAAGAACAATCTATCATCGCCGCGCGAAGTGTTTGAAAAAGGATATATCTCCGAATTACAGCAACAACTGTTGCAAACAGGACAATATATACCGGGTTTAAAACTGACATCGGCTCAGGATTTGATTAAATCGGCAAAACTCACCGCTTCAAGTACTTATGAACTTTCGGAATTGAAAGGCAATGGTCAGTGGCGCAAACTTGACCGTTTCCTTGCCATGCTACTTCCGCTGACAGCCGGTAAAACGCCCGTCCTTACGTTCTCTGTCAATGCTACGGAAGCGACCGACGTAAAAATCGACCTGTATTATACTTCTAAACCGGGTAACTTTACACCCGATGTGCTACTTGCCGAAAAAACGCTTCCCGTTGCGTCCGGAATAACCTCAATGACGGTCGATTTCAAGCATAAACTGAAAACGCCGCAGTATGTTATGGTCGTGTTCAACAAAAACGAAAAGGTATCGATAGAGCAATCCGACGAACGGTTGACAGGTCTTTTAGCACTTAGACACAGCCATACGCAACGGCAAAACGATAAAATGGGTATCGAAGAGATACCGTTCTATCCACCGGAACGCCGTCCCGGAGGCAAAAATTTTGCCCTCAAAGCCTCGCCTGCCATTCACAGTTTTGAGGTAGCCAATCTTTTGTCGGGGATTTTCAGACCCGCTGCAGATTCTACTAATGCTTGGGTGGCAGCGTTAAACGACGCTTCTCCTTCACTGAAATGCGAATGGACTTCTAATAAGATAATAAACAAAATAATCCTGTGGTTTGATTCCGATTTCGACCACGCCATGGAATCCTGCCTCATGGGGCATCCTGAAGATGTGATGCCTTTCTGTGTGCGAAAATTCCGCATAACCGACGATATCGGTAAAACGGTTTACGAGTGCTTCGACAACCGCCATTCCCGCATTGAAATACCTCTTGAACAATCAATCACTACTCGTTCACTAACTCTTAATCTGACCCGCGAACATGATAACGTGCCGGTATCGCTGTTCGGCTTTCAAGTAAACGTCTATGAATAAATTTTTCTGCAACGCGCTTTTTCCGGCGCTATCTCTGATTGCGATGTTTTCATGCAAGCCCTGGCACGAAGACAGAGGTGCGATATTTAACACTCTGTATGAGATTAAATATCAGTCGAACGAATTACTTTCGGATAAGATTTCCGCCTCTTTTCGGGAATTTAGCCTGTCGCTTAATCCTTTTAATCCTAATTCTATAATCACAAAAATCAATAGAAATGAGGATGTAGAAGCCGATAATATGTTTATCGCCGTTTTCAACCGAGCAAATGAAATATCGGAGTTATCGGGCGGGGCGTTCGATGGAACCGTTTCGCCGCTCATCAATCTTTGGGGCTTCGGATTTAAAAACGCAGATAGCGTGTCGCAACCGAAGATTGACAGTATAATGGCATTTGTAGGATATAATAAAATCAGGCTCGACGGTAAACGTGCCGTAAAAGACGATCCGCGTGTGGAACTGAACTTTTCGGCTATCGCAAAGGGTTTTGCGTCGGATGTGATAGGCGCACTGCTCGAACGGGAAGGCGTTGAAAACTACATGATTAATATCGGAGGAGAAGTCGCTGTTAAGGGCGTCAATCCGAATAATAACTGCTGGTCGATAGGCATTAACAAGCCGGAAGACGATAACGAAGGAATGACAAACGAGATTGAACATATCGTGAAACTATGCGACAAAAGCGGTCTTGCTACGTCGGGCAACTATCGCAACTATTACATTCGCGACGGCAAGAAGTATGCTCACACTATCGACCCAAAGACCGGCTACCCGTCGGGCAACAGCATGTTGAGCGCCACTATTATTGCTGCCGACTGCATGACAGCCGACGCCCTCGCTACTGCCTGTATGGCTCTCGGCGAAGAACGCGCCCTCAATATGCTGTCCAAATTGCCCGATATCCGCTATTTCCTCATCATAGCCGACGAAACAAAACCGACAGGTTACAGGACGGTTCAAAAGTAAAATTAACGGGAGCCTCGAAAAAATTAATTTCTATAGGTTTCCTAACGGTAATCAAAAAACTTATTGACCTTGCGGCTTAAAGGTGGCTGCTGCTTGCGGGCAATCAGTTCGGCAGGCTCGAAAACAACGTCGGGAGCGACACGTATCTTCGACCGAAACAGGTCTTTGATTTGCTTCACAAACAGTTCGCTGTTGTTAGCGCTGCCAACGAGGATGCGGATGCCGTCGGTGCCGATACGATTTGTGTAAACCTCTATTATATAGTTAGTTATTTCTGGAATATTTTCGAGTATGTCGTAGAGTGCGGCAGGATAGAGCGTCGTACCTTTATACTTAATCATCTGGCCTTTACGCCCAAGTATAGGACCTAATCGCAAACTATTTCGCCCGCAGGCGCAAGGCTCTTCAAAATGATAACAAACATCGCCCGTTTTAAACCTCAATAGCGGCATACCCTCCACACCGAGCGTTGTGATGGTGATTTCGCCCTGTTCGTCGGGCTTTACCGGACGGTCGTTATCGTCAAGAAACTCAACTATCGTCATGTTAGGCTTATGATGAGTGCCGCACTGACATTCACATTCGTTAAACGACGATTGCATCTCTGTCGAGGCATAGTTGACGTGCATTGAGATTTCAGGCCACAACTCATGTATCTTTTGCCCTAAAGCATTAAGTCCGTGAGTATTAGTACGTACACTTTCGCCTACGCATATAACACGGCGAACAGACGAGCGGCGATAGTCAATGCCGTGCGACCGCGCAAAATCAATCAGTTTAAGCAAAAACGAAGGCACACATACCAGAACGGTAGGATTGATGCGTCGTATCGTGTTCCATTGCAGTTCGGGGATGCCGTTGCCAGTGCGGATAATAGCCGAGCCGAGTTTCAGACTTCCCATCAAACAGGCGTTGCCCGCCATGAAGCAGCGGTCTATCGTTACCATCAGTTGCAGAATATCATCCGAAGTGCATCCGGCGAGGCTGTATGACATCGCTTCCGACAGTCCAAGCCGCCGCAAATCGTTCTCGGTATCGGCAAAAGTTACCGGCTCGCCGAGAGTTCCCGACGTAGTAACGTAATCGCGTATCTCCGAAGGCGGTACGCAAAGAAAATCAAAGTTCCGCAGCTGAATATCCTGCTTGGTAGTAACGGGCAAAACTTGCAGGTCTTCGAGGCGGCGGATTTTCGAAATGTCAATCTTTTCGCGTGCGAACATTTCTTTATAATATGGTGAACGTGTGCTCACATATTCCAGCGTTTCCGCCAGAGAATTTTCTTGCCATGCCTTTATCTCGGCAGCAATAATACGTTGTAAATTAAGATGTTGTTTCATTTTTAAATATCTATCATCTTTGAATGATGAGTATAACAGGAGTGCAAAAGTACATAAAATTTTTCAATTATACACACACCAATTTATCAACGGTTCAAAAAAAAACCGTAAATTTGCGCCCAAAAAGATATTTATGCGTAAGTTTTATTTAGTTATTATTCTGCTTTGCGGATTGGTGGCGGGGTATGCTCAAAATGAAGTTAGATTTGCTTTTCTGACTGATATTCACCTTACTCCGGGTGGGGCGTCGGAGGCTAATACGGCTCGAACGGTAGAGGAAATCAACAACAATGGTTTCGACTTTACGATCGTTACCGGCGATTTGTCGAACACCGGCTCCGACGCCGAACTGACGGCGGTAAAAAATGTCCTCGACCGCCTGACCAAACCTTACTACATCATTCCGGGCAACCATGAAACAACATGGTCGGAAAGCGCCTGCATGACGTTCAAAAAGATGTGGGGCGACGATATGTT
>JAITHS010000246.1 GCA_031279875.1 Tannerella sp. | reverse complement strand
CATGAAATGGCATAAGCGCATCCGATAAAACTTCCATATACCAGTGGCAGTTTCCAGTATTTCCGATTGTAAATCTGTCCTAAACCCGGAAAAATTGCGGCATAAATTGTCGCTTTCTTCGAATCGGGTTTAAACTTTTTAAGTTCCAACTGAATTTCTTCGCCGGTGAGCAAATCCATACGCACAGTATCCGCTTCCATCCCAATTTTTTCCGAAATAAAAACAGTATCTTTTTCCAAAAAATGTTCTTCCTGCGCTGTGCTATACGCAGGAATGAGAAAAAATAAAATTGCTATCCGGTTAATATATCCTTTCAATTTTTCCAAATACTACCAATTGAAGCGCCTAAATTACGAATTATTTTTTATAGAATCAAAAATTTGCAGGATTCTTTGTAATTCTTTTTCATTTTCAAAGGCGATACTGATTTTTCCTGCGCCTTTGTCATTGCAGGATAACAAAACTTTAGCGCCTAAAAAAGACGCCAGTTGATTTTTTAACAAATCGTATTCTTCCGGCGTTTTTTGCCTGGCTTTTTTCGGAACGGCCGTATCCGGAATGTCGGTTGATTCGGGATTGTTCAGCTCTTTTATGATTTCTTCGGTTCGACGTACGGAAAAACCGTATTCCAAAATTTGCTCGTACACCATCAATTGAGTAGAAGGATCTTCCATGGAAAGCAAGGATTTAGCATGCCCCATATCTATTTTTTTATCTTTCAATCCCATTTGAATTTCGGCCGGGAGTTTCAACACCCGCAAAAAATTAGCAATGGTAGCCCGTTTTTTCCCAATCCGTTCGCTCAACTTTTCCTGCGTCAGGTTGTGTTTCTCAATCAGTGTTTGGAAAGCAAGCGCAATCTCAATCGCATTCAAATCTTCCCGTTGAATGTTTTCGATCAGCGCCATTTCCATTACGTTTTCATCGCTGGCTTTTTTTACATAAGCAGGGACCGATGTCAGGCCGGCAAGCAGGGATGCGCGAAATCTTCTTTCACCGGAAATAATTTGGTATTTATCCGGCTGTATTTCGCGAAGCGTAATGGGCTGTACCAATCCCAATGTTTTGATGGAAGCGGCCAATTCTTCTAACGCTTCCCGGTCGAACACCGAACGGGGTTGGTCGTGATTTGCTTCGATTTTCGATAATTCTACTTCATTGATAGAGGAAGAGCCGCCGGTATTCAGGTCTTCCATTGTGATTAAGGCTTCGATGCCTCTTCCCAAAACGGATTTCGTTTGTTTTGCCATAGCTTATTTTTCGTTTTTTTCAATCAATTCCTGCGCCAATTGCATGTGGTGATAAGAGCCTTTCGAATCCGGATCATACAACAAAACCGGCTGGCCGTAGCTCGGCGCTTCACTTAATTTGATATTACGCTGGATAACGGTTGTAAATACCATTTCTCCAAAATGTTTTTTTACTTCTTCGTATACCTGATTGGCTAATCGCAAACGGGAATCGTACATGGTGAGCAGGAATCCTTCGATTTCCAGTGCCGGATTCAACTTTGATTTTATGATTTTGATCGTATTCAGCAGTTTGGAAATTCCTTCCAAGGCAAAATATTCGCACTGTACGGGGATTATCACCGAATCGGCAGCTGTCAGGGAATTGACCGTTATCAATCCCAACGAAGGCGAACAGTCGATAAGAATATAGTCGTATTTATTTTTTATTTTTCCGAGCAAGGCGCGCAGTACTTTTTCCCGGTCCAGAAAATTCAGCATTTCAATTTCGGCGCCCACTAAATCAATGTGTGAAGGAAGTATCGACAGATTCGGAACTTCCGTTGAAAGAATTGCTTCGACCGGATCAACATCATTAACAATACATTCATAAATTGTTTTTTTCAACTCCTTTACATTAATACTCAGTCCGGAGGAAGCATTTGCTTGCGGGTCGGCGTCCACCACCAGCACTTTTTTATCTAAAGCGGCTAACGAAGCAGCTAAATTAATGGTTGTCGTGGTCTTTCCTACGCCTCCTTTTTGATTTGCTAACGCGATTATTTTACCCATGCGAATATTTTTCCAAATTAGTTTGCAAAAATACGATTTTTTTAGGAAAGAATTTATTTATTCCTAATTAAAATAGCCAACACCTGTTAATAACTTCCGTTTTGGAGTTAATAACTTTTTATTTTTTTCCACACGAAAGAGTTTAGAAAAAAAGGGTAAAGGATTTTTTTACGGGCTTTTAAGGAATGGCCAAATAGGGTATTGTTATTTGATAATCTCCTTGGAATTTTTCATTAAATTCGTTGCATACTTCAATCGCATGCGGATTTCCCGCCCACGAACGGCGGGCAACGCCTCCCATTACATCCCATAGCATAGCTGTTTGGAGAATTTCATCCACTCGTTCGCTTCCATCCAATACCATTCCAAAACCGCCGTTGACAGCTTTTCCGATGCCAACTCCTCCTCCGTTGTGAAGTGCAACCAAAGTCATTCCTCGCGCGGCGTTTCCGGCAAAGCATTGTACGGCCATATCGGCCATTACGTTGCTTCCGTCTTTGATGTTGGCTGTTTCCCTGAATGGAGAATCGGTTCCGCTGACATCATGGTGGTCACGTCCCAGCATAATTGGCCCAATTTCTCCATTGCGAACCATTTTATTGAATTGTAAAGCGATTTTCAATCTTCCTTCCGCATCGGAATAGAGGATACGAGCTTGCGTGCCCACTATCAAGTTGTTTTTTTCCGCATCACGAATCCAATTGTAATTATCTCTGTCTTGTCCGCGACGTTCCGGGTCGATGCATTGCATTGCCATTAAATCGGTTTTCACCAAATCGTCGTGTTTTCCGCTCAAACAGACCCAACGGAAGGGTCCGTAGCCATAGTCGAACAGTTCCGGGCCCATGATGTCTTCGACGTAGGAAGGCCAAATGAAACCGTCTTTTTCATCCTTTCCATTTTTGGAAATTTCTTTGATTCCTGCATCGTAAATCGCCTTCATAAAAGAATTTCCATAATCGAAAAAATAGACGCCTTTCGCAACTAATTTCTTGATTACATCAAAATGCCGGTGTAGAGAAGCATCCACTAACCGGCGAAATTTTCCGCGATCTTCTTTTAACAAGCGGGTGCGCTCTTCAAAGGAAACATTCACCGGACAATAACCTCCTTCATAAACGGCATGACAAGATGTTTGATCGGAAAGTAAATCGATATGAATTTCCTCTGAATCGGCGTATTCCAGCAAATCGACAATATTTCCATGATATGCAATCGAGTAGGGGGTTTGTTGCCGGATATACTTTTGAGATAATGAGAAAGCTTCTTGCGGTGTTTCCACAACAGAACGCACCCAAGCTTGTTTTCTTCGGGTTTCGATTCGCGACGGATCAACTTCGGCAATGATTGCTACGGCTCCGGCAATTTCGGTCGCTTTCGGTTGCGCTCCGCTCATTCCGCCTAATCCCGACGAGACAAACAGTTTTCCTTTCAAATTACCGTTGACCGGCACGCTCAATTTTAATCTTCCCGCATTCAACAAGGTGTTGAAGGTTCCGTGAACAATGCCTTGCGGTCCGATGTACATCCAACCTCCGGCCGTCATTTGGCCATAGTTGGCGACTCCCATCTGAGCCGCAATTTCCCAATCGGTTTGATTGTCGTATAGCCCCACCATCATAGAATTAGTGATGATTACGCGAGGTGCATTCGGGTGTGATTTAAAAAGTCCCAGCGGATGCCCCGATTCGATCACTAAGGTTTGTTCACGATTCATTAGTTGTAGATATTGTTTAATCCGGTTGTATTGCATCCAATTCTGGCAAACTTGCCCTGTTTCACCGTAAGTAACCAATTCGTAAGGATATAGTGCGATATCGAAACAAAGATTATTATCAATCATCACTTGAAAAGCCTTCCCTTCGATACAATTCCCGGGGTATTCATCGATAGGTTTCGGGCGAATATCTCCTTCCGGCCGATAACGATAACCGTAGATACGTCCGCGTATATGTAATTCTTCCAAAAATTCGGGCGCTAATTTTTTATGATGTTCCGTAGGAATATAACGTAGAGCGTTTTTCAACGCAATTTCCGTTTGGGATTTGTTTAAAAGGAATCCCCGATCGGGAGCGCGACGGATCCCTTCTACAAATTTCGGGTAGTGGGGCAATTGATTACTTATTCCAATCATCATTATATTATTTTATTATATAATTTTTTTCGATACGAAGGTAGTTAATTTTGGAATTATATCCAAAATATCAATTACCTGAATGATAAAAAGTTTCCAGCATTTCAATTCGTATGCGGTCGTGTCCTTTTTCGAGCGATAAAAATTAAACAGCCCGGCTCATTACCAGTTTTCCGTGCCGGATGTCTTTGATAGCAATCCGTCTGTCGGATAATTTCGTGAGCCGGTAGGCTTCACCTGTCCTTTTGTCCTTTGCTATCCTCCTTTTATCCTTTCGCTTTGCGGAGTCTAAGGAAGATTGGGGCAGCGAGGATGGCGAAGAGTAGTATTATAGCGATGCCGAAACAGTCGCTTCGGTCAAGAACGGATACGGAATTTAGCATACCGCGGAGGGCTTTCTGAATGCTTACGTAGGGGACGTAGCCGTACCATGTCTTGCCGGAAAAGGCAAACATAGCGGCGAAAGTTATGAAACAGGCGAAACCGACAGGGGTTACAAACGAGCGAAACAACCAACTGATAACGTTCTGGATTGAGGCTATAACCATGAGAGCGATGAAAAGGCGGACGAAAGCGACAGCGATAATGGGCATAAAAGCGAAGTCGAACGTTCCGGCGCCGGATAAGCCGATGATATAACCACAGAGGATAAACGACAGGAAGCCTGCAAGCGCGGAAGCAAAAACGACGAAGAAAAGGTATGTAAACTTGGCGACATAGATGCTGCTTGCTTTGACAGGGAGTGTGAAGATTAGTTTGAGGTTGTCGTTACGGTATTCGAGGCTGCAGAGGGAAAATACAACGAGTGCTATGACCATGGGATAGGTGAGATTGAAGAGAGTCAGGACGAAGTCGCCGTAAACGCTTGTCCAGGTAACGCCTGTTCTGCCGCTGAAAACGGCGTAAGCGGCACCGAGCAGCACTATAGCGACAGGGAAAAGCAATGCCCAGAGGGCGCCCTGATTTCCTTTTGACTTATATTGCTCCGAACGTATGAGTGTCAGTATGTTATGTTTCATTTTACGTTGTTTTTGATGATTGATAAAAAGACCGATTCGAGGTCGGGGGTGTCGGTAGAAGTACGTGCCATGAGGTCATCTTTGGTACCTTCAAAGACAATGCTTTTGTTGTTGAGGATGCCTATATGGGTACATATCTTCTCAATTTCGCTCAAGAGATGGCTTGAGAGGAAGATTGTTTTGCCTTCGCTTTGTAGGCGCAGGATAAGTTCGCGTACCTCGTGGATGCCTTCGGGGTCGAGACCGTTGACAGGCTCGTCAAGGATGAGTATCTCCGGACGGTTGAGCATCGCCATAGCAATGCCCAACCGCTGTTTCATTCCCGTGGAGTAGTGCTTGGCGCGACGGTCGGCAGCATCGGTCAACCCCGTAAGAGCGAGGGTTTCGGCAATGCGTTTGTCTCCATGGCGCAGGAACATATCCATGTATTTGAGGTTTTCGTATCCCGTAAGATTGGGATAAAAAGAGGGTGCTTCAATGAGATTGCCCGTGAAACCGAGTATCTTGAGACGGTTCGTACTCAAATCCATGCCTTTGTAAAGGACTTTGCCTTTTGCAGGCGTAAGCAAGCCGAGCAATAGTTTGATTGTCGTGCTTTTGCCTGCGCCGTTCTTACCCAGATAGCCGTAGATGGCGCCTTCAGGTATATTGATATTGACGTTTTCGAGAACGGAATGTTTTCTGTAATCGAAACAAAGGTTCTCCGTTTGTATTATTCCCATAATTATTCTCCAAAAATCTCTTTGAGTTTATCATCTAATTCAATGCCTTCACCGGCGCTGCGGACGAGAATTTTGCCGTTAGGGTCGAGGAGGAACTTGGTCGGCAAGGCTGTAACGCTGTATAGCGAGACGAGGTCATACTGTTCTTTATTGTCATTGTTATCGATTTGCATCCAGGTAACACCGTCTTTCTTGATGGCTGCGAGGAAATCTTCCGTACGGTCTGATGCGCCGATACCAAGTAAAACCAAGCCTTTAGGCTGATATTTGGCGTACATCTCTTTCAACTGCGGATGCGAGGCGCGGCAGGGTGCGCACCACGACGCCCAAAAGTCGATGTAAACGTACTTGCCGCGAAAGTCGGACAGTTTGACGGTGTTGCCCGCAATGTCTTTCTTCTCAAAATCGGGGGCTGTGCCGCCTACGGAACTGCGGCGTGCTTGCTCTATCAGTTCGCCGGTTTGGATACCGAGTTCGGTGGCTTTGTTTTCGGCCGACAGGGCGTCGAAAGCGGCGGCAAATTCTTCCGTCGCCATGCTACTGCGCAGATTGGTAAGTGTGAACAGGGCGGCGTAGGAAGCGGGATTTTCTTTTACGAAAGCGATGTTTGCGTCATTGACTTTGCCGCGCAGGACGTCGATTTCAGCCATCTTGGCGGCTTTCTCCTCTTCTTTGAGCGAGCCGGTATAGACGATTTTCACCGTCTCGAAGATTTGGCGTTTGATGGGCAGAGTCACGGCATAGAGTTTGTTGAGATCGTTGTTGATGGCGCCTCCTTTGAGGGTCATGCATGGCCAGCGGTTGCCGTCGATGTTGATTTCGAGGGTCGTACCCGGCTCGATGAAAATGATGTTTATATCACTTGGGATGATGTCCTCGGCTACCGTAATACTGTTTTTCTTATCATGCGCTACAAGCATTGCCATAGCGGTTTTGTCGGCTTTAGTCTTGAAGTTGATACGACCGTTTTCGACGGCAAGGGTGTCAATTACGAACCCTTCGCCTTTTTGATATGCTAACGTCAGCATATTAGCTTCATAATCAGTTACTTTTCCTTTGACGGCAAACTCGTCCTGTTGAACAGGCGCGCCACATGATGCAAGTATCGCTACAAGCGCTAAAATTGTCAACTTTCTCATTTTATTTTTCATTTTTAGTTATAAATTTTTTAAAATTATTTTTTTACGAACTCATTAACTGCTAACAGTTACTTTTTCATTGCCTCGAGTTTTGCCGTTACGCGGGCGACGATGTCTTCGGCTTCGCGGGGCATGAGGTCAAAGGCGCACTGCATTTGGCGGAGGGCGTTGGCGTGGTCTCCGGTTTTGTCGAGCGTTTCGGCGAGAACCTCGTAAATTGAGAAATTTTCGTAGAGCATCGCTGCCTGATAGATGCACACCATCGCCGTGTGGAGCAGTTCCGGTTTGGAAGTAAGTCGGACGGCGGCTTTGGCAAGGTCGCGAAGTTGGAAAGCAAGGTCAACCGACGTCTGCTTTTTCGCATAGTCTAAGTATATGCCGAGTATTTCGGGACTGTAGTTTTTGATCAGTTCGGGCTGTGTGATGAGACCTTCGAGGAACATGCGATAGAGTTGCTTGTCGCGCTCTTGGCATGTAGGAACTTCGTCGAGCATGGCAGTGGCGGCGGAAGGCATAATAGTCTCAAATTCAGTCATATTATCCGTACCGGCGTAGTATTCGAGTTGCAGTTTGAGGCGCTGGTGGGTAGCGTCGCGTTCGAGTTTTGGACATATAAAGTCAGACGATTTGAGAATGGCTTCGAGCAATACGGCGCTCGTGTCGCGGATAGCCCGTTTGAGAGAATAATACATCAGGTTGTTGTCGTAAACCTTCGCCATCGTTTTGTCGGGACAATCGGTCAAGCGGCACAGTTCGTCCCAGTTCGCCTGCCAAAAAGCGTCGCAAGCCCCGCCGGCGCGTATTTGAGACTCATAATGCAGGAAGCAGGTATTCAGAAATGTCGTATCAAGTAGAACAGCAGGCTTTTCAATGCTGACATACTCGTCAGTCAGATCGGCGTTATCTAGTTTCGATTTGCCGCGTTTTTCAATGTAAGCACGCAGAAAAGCAGGGTCGGATTTCTTTTTCGGATAGCGTGCTTTCATTGATTCGAGCGTCTCGCCGGTGTCGGTAAACTCTGTCATAGCGATGTGTCCTTCCTGCAAAAATTTGTCGGCAGGCATAGCGCCCATAGAGCGATAGAGCAGTTTGCCGTCGCCGTTAACAAAGATGTAGGTTGGAAAAGCGTTGATACCGTATTTTTTTGCCAGCGTCTTGCCCTCGCCTTTCTCGGCGTCGAATTTATAGCACACAAAATTGGCGTTGAAATAATCCCCGATATTTTTGAGAGGAAACACTTCCGCGACCATCTTCTTGCACGGACCACACCAGACCGTAAAGACGTCCACGAAGACGGGCTTATTCTCTTTTTTTGCCATGGCGAGGATTTCAGCCCATGTACCGGTGCGAAATTCAATGCCTGTCGATGCCGTAGTTGCTCCCTCGGAAGGCGTCGCGACCGACGTTTGGCTCTGGGCGTAAGACCCGAAAACAAAAGCCGCCGCTACGTATAATGTTAAAATTTTCTTCATAATTTATTGTTATTAAATTGTTATTATTAACGATATTTGCTATTATTTATTATTCTCCCAGTCGTTCCATTTCATCACTTCGGGTGGAATACGCATTGTAAGGCGGTCTTCAGTCAGAGGATAAGTCTCCAATACGGAGCCGTCTTCGTCGGAAATGACCTCGTGCTTGAAATCGGCAATGAAATCGGCAAACAGCGGGTCGCGATACAGACGGCGCATTTCGAAAAACAACTTGCCTGTGCCGAGTATCTCGCGGATACGCTCCTCGATGCAGAAACGTATCAAAGCGTCTTTTGTATTAACCGATTCCGGTATTTCGGCGAGATCTGCGGAGATGCGTTTTTCGCGCAGGGTAAGCAGTGTCGAACGTGCGGCAGAGGCGTTGCCTGCACGGGCTTCGCATTCGGCAATCATGGTATAAAGATCAGGCGTAGTAGCCCCAAGCGATGTTTCTATTGGGAAGGCAGGACGCATATCAACGTCAAGAGCGCCTTGGGCGAAACGGGAAACACGACCGTCGCCCTGCCCAAACAGCGCCATGTATTTCGGTTTCATGTAAACAGCCGCCGGAAGCATCAATTCAACTATCGGAATGTAATAAGTTACCGCAGTGTTAATAGCATACAGACAGCGCAGATATTCCTCGTTTTGGTAATACATTCTCCACATTCCGCCCATCATCTGAAGCATCATAATGTTCATAGCATCCGTATAATCGTCGAGATACAGCGAGTTGTTTTCTGTGCAGTATTGCAGTGACAGTCGCAAGGCGCGGAGAGCATCGTCGTAGCGGTTCATGTTGTAATAAACCGAGCCGAGAAAGAAGTAAGCATCACCCTTTTCGGTACGATATTTCGAATTGGTGGCATTGGAAACGTTGAGGCAAGCGTCTTCGAGTTCCGAAATAATAAAATCGTATAACTCCTGTAATGTACCGCGTGGGAAGTTTTTGCGCGTAACATCCGTTTCTTTCATTACCGGCAAACCGGGGTCTGTGGCGGCAGTCGAAGCATTGTAAGGCTTACAGAAGATTTGCGCCATAATAAAATGCATCCATGCACGCATCACACGCGCTTCGGCTTGCACGGCGAGGCGCTCGTCATGAGAGCCGTCGGAAACGTCAAAAACTTCATTTGCAACCATATTATAAGTGTAAAGAACAGAATTGTAAGCCCAATCGGTGCAATTTTCGTCGGGGCGCATAATATCAGCCATATAACGAAAAGCGTTACCGGCTTGCGGACCGTTAGTCATCATACCGAGAAAATCAAGGCTGCCCGGAGTGGCGTAAAACTCATCGCTCAACAGTGTAAAATAGAGTTGATCGGGGTTTTCGCTGTTCCACATAAACTGATTGTTAAGCAGTCCGTCGTAATGTTGCAGGGTTGAAGGAACATCCTTGCCGCGCGGTTTGACGCCCAGAAATTCGTCGCTGTTGCAGGCGTTCATCAGCATAAGACCGGAAATACCGTATAAAATATATTTTTTCATCTTCATAAATCATTAAAAATTAGCGGATAAACCGATTGAGAAATAAGCGCCGTACTGTGTAGCGCGGTCGCCGGTATAGAGACTAAAAGCCTCCGGATCAATGTTTTTGTCGTTGGCTACCCAACGCCAGAGATTATGACCTGCGATACGAAAGCGAAGGCTTTGAGCGTGGAGTATCGAGCATGCAGCGCGCGGAAGCGAGTATCCGACAGCCAGTTCGCGTAGTTTGACAAACGCTGCCGACTGCACAAGATTGTCGCCGTAAATATAGATATCAGTGCCGCGAAGTCGCGACCGTCCGGTATTTGAAATGTCGTCGTAAGCCGAAGGCACATCGGTATTTGCTTCATCGCCCGGCTGTCGCCACCGCAAGTCGTAGTCATTCAGTCGGTTAGTGAGAAATCGTCCGTCAAACGGCATGTAAGGCGCCGTACGAAGATGATGTCCGGCATTGAAAACAAACATAAACGAGAGGTCAAAATTCCTGTAATTCAGTTTATTAACAAGCGTACCCGTCCATTTTGGGATAATCGTACCGGCATAATGAGTGTCGTCGGCGGTGAGGAGGTTGTAGTCGGCTTGCGGTTTGCCGTCCTTATCGTAAGCCTGCGCCGCACCGTCTTCATGCCTCAAGCCTGCCCATTTGAGGGCGAAAAGAGCGCCTGCCGGATAGCCTTCGACATAATGGCGTGTGAGCATGGTGCCGGCGGAAGTAGTCGGTTCGAGGTAATAATCAACGACTTCGTTTTTGTTGTAAGAAAGCATCAGCGATGTGTACCAGTTAAAATAAGGTGTCGCAATGTTGTGACTTTTGAGCGAAATCTCGAAGCCTTTGTTGAGCAGTTCGCCGACGTTGGCATAGACGGACTTGAAGCCCGTGATGCCGTTGAGCGACTGGTTACCCAGCAAATTGGTTGTTCGTTTATTATAAATATCAAGCGTACCGTTGAGGCGGTGTTTGAGGAAAGCAAAATCAAGTCCGACGTTCCATGTACGGGTCTTTTCCCACGAGAGTTTGCGATTGGCGGGGGTAGAAAGTCTGTATCCGGACACATTGGTAATTCCTGACGTATAAGGCTCTATGATATTGTAAGGTCCTCCGGCGTCAGGCAACGGCGAGTTACCGCTATGTCCGTATCCGAGCCTCAAAGTTAGGGCACTGACTGTGGCGAGGTTTTTCATAAAGTCTTCATTTTTAATGTTCCACGCCAGACCTGCCGAGCCGATGGGCTTGTACTGATTGTTGACGTCGGTGCCGAACAGGTTCGACTGGTCGATGCGGATATTACCGTTGATGCTGTATTTGCGGTTGAAAGTGTAAGCCACATTTGCGTAGTATGATACGTAACGCAACACAATTTCCGTCTGTCGCATGTTGTCGTATTCGACATAAGGTATTTCGCCCCAGATATTTGCTGTTTTGAAATTTCTGACCGCCGTAATATCGTAATACGTCTGGGTCATAGTCTGGTAGTCGTATCCGCGCTCAAACATCGAATAGCCGCGAGTCTTGCTTTCGCGATGTTCCATTCCGGCAAGCGCTGTAATCTGATGCTTAAAATCATTAAAATTACAATTGAAAGTCAGTTGATTACGCAATGTACGATCGTAGTCGAAACCGTCTGTAACGGTATAGTCGCCGCCTTTGTTGGGCAGCAGTTGTTCTTTATCCGGCGTAACGGCATTCAAACACGCGCTGCGTATAGCCCATGTTTCCTGCGGTATGTATTGCTCGGTGTTGGCGCTGCTGCGGAGGTACGAAAACCTTACTTCATAGCCAAGCCCTGCCGGAAGGTCGATTTTTAAACCTGTGTTGGCTCTGATTTTCATCGAATTAGTCTTGACTGTGCTGTTGAAAAAATCTTCCACAGGATAGAAATCCGTGCCTATACCATAGGTTAAGGACTTATCAGCTATCTGTTCCGGCGAAAAATAGAGAGTGTTGAAATTTGTCTTAATACCGTCGTTCTGCAAAACCGTGTAGGGCAACAAGTTTTTGATAGCGAGATTCGTATTATAATAGGCAAGCGGATTGACGTATGATTTATTGTCGGTATAAGCGGCATTGATAATCAAATCCCAGTTTAACCACTTGAAAAGTTTGAAGTTCTGTTTGAAATTCAGTTTGTAAGTATCGTCTGTGTTGTGATAATCTCCCGTCCTGCCTTCGTAGCCGATAGAGCCAATAACCGACAGTTTGTCGGTACCGCCCGATAGCGTGACGGTGTGATTTTGCATCCATGGATTAGTCATAAACTCGTCCTGATACGACTTGTAGCCGTTTAATCCTGACAAGAGAGCCAGTTGACGGTCGCGCTCGTCGGCTGAAATATCGCCTTTCAGATGCGCATAAAGCGGACCTTCGTGCGGATACAGCACTTGGGCGTAGGCTGACGACCAAAGTAATCGGTTTGTCTCCATATCGCCTATCGGATAAGAAGACTGATAATCAGCGGCTTCAAACCTCTCTCGCGCGTTCTTGATAAATGTTGCGCTGTTCATCAGGTTGAAATAATCAAGGTCAACCTTGCCTTTGAACGTGATATTGCCGTCGTAAGCCAAATTGACGCGCCCGTTAGTGTTACTGCCGTTGCGTGTAACAATTACCACTACACCGTTAGCCGCCCGCGAACCCCAGATTGAAACCGCCGTAGCGTCTTTCAGCACAGTTATCGATGCCACCTCGTTGGCAGTGATGAGGGCTTCCATGTCGGCACCCGACAGCGGAACGCCGTCAAGCACAAAGAGCGGCTCCTGAGACGAATTGATTGATGTCAAGCCTCTTACAAGATATTTGCTGACGGCGTCGTTACTCATATTGACCGTGAAACCCGCCGTCATGCCTTCCAAACTTTCGAGGATACTGCCTCGCGCCTGAGCCGACTCCTTTACTTCCGAGCCGCGTACAATACTGTATGCGCCTGCCGCACGCTCTTTCGAAATAACTTGATAGCCGGTTACAACCACGTCGCCAAGCAGCGCAACGTCCTCATTCATAGTAACAATCATACCGTTTTTAGCCTTCATCTCTACGGTTTCAAAACCGATGTAGGAAAACACAAGCTTCTCATTATTAGACGTTTTTATACTAAATCTGCCGTCAATGCCCGTAATAACGCCGACAGTAGAGCCTGCTTCGCGGATATTGACCCCCATCAGCGGCTCACGGTCGGAAGTAATTACAACGCCCGATATTTCTCTCTGATTGTCAGACTGCTGTGTCGTCGCAGCATCTCTCATCTGCCGACTGCGCCTTACGGCGATATACTTGCCGTTAACACTCTTTTCAAGCGGTAGCCCTTTGAGTAGCGCGTCCACCGCTTCAGGCGCCGTTTTGTCCTTAATCTCGACTGTTACCTTGTAGCGGTCCAATTCCTCGTAATTAAAATTCATCTTGTAGTCAGACAACCTTTCGACTCTGACCAAAGCCTTAGCCAGTGATTCCTCTCGAAAAGACGCCGTAATCTTCTTATCGTTTGGGATTTGGGCGTTTGTTGCTTGGGTGTTTGATGTTTGAGCGTTTCCCCAAGTCCAACAAACCATCATTCCGAAAATCAGGACAATAGCTTTTCTCTTTTGCGTAAAATTTGCATACATAAACATAAAGTTAAAAAAGTTTCTATCTTATATACGCAAAAAAATGAAATCGGGTACTGCGAATCTTAAATGAACTTATAAGGATAGGTGTGTCTGACGCTCCGTAACCATTCGGCGAACTACACCTCGTTGGAATTGTTCCACAGATCGGATAAGCGTTTAGTAAGCTCCTTGGTTTTGCAATTTGTCTTTAAATTTGTATCGAAATCGTTTAATCTGCATTGACTAACGCACGGTAATTTTGTTATTTTCCTCCATAACATGTACAATATCAAGCATGTTAAGATGATTCAGAGCGGAGTGTAGATTTTGATTACGGTCAGCTACAAAATGAAGTCGTGCATTCATTTTGTGTGAATTTTCGAATATTACGTCCACATTATACCACCGTCCAAGTTCCTGCAAAACCTCGACTAACGGAACGTCGTCGAAATAAAAAAAACCGTCTTTCCACTGGATATAAGAATGTACATCTATTTGATTGACAACAAATTGACCTTGCTCATTCCATTGAGCCTTCTGGCCCGGCTCTATAAGAATGGGCGTGGAATTGTTCCTGTCCTGCAAAGCGACCTTGCCTTCAACAAGTACTACGTGGGCATCGGTAGCAGTATAAGCCCGAAGATTGAACGCCGTACCAAGAACCGATGCTGTAAAAAAGCGGGTGCGTACTTCAAACGGATGCTGTGCATCTTTGGATACAGCGAAATAGGCTTCGCCTTCGAGTTCCACAATGCGGCGGTCGCCGGTAAAGCGTTCGGGGAAAATGAGCCTACTGCCTGCATTAAGCCACATCTCGGTACCGTCCGAAAGCGTTACGTGATAGTCTTTGCCATGCGGTGTTACTAAGGTCATCATTTGCGGTTTGTCCGACAAGACATCCCTGTACGAGAGCGAATCTGCGGTAGCGGCGACTCCCTGCGCCAACAGTACACTGTCACAACCGGACGCCGATAGCATATAGGTCATATCGCCGGACATCAATACCACGTCGCTGTTATTGCTTGCGTTGAAAACCTGTGTCACCTCATTTTGCGGACTGTCGGTTCCGTTATTCCAAAGGTTCAGACTTAACATGACAGCTACGGTAGCAGCCACGCCGGCTATAAAACCCCATATCATCCGTATATTTCCATGTGGCTTATTATCCGTTTTTTCCGTAGAAGTGTGTTTCGCGGAAAATTTTCGCCATGCAGCATCCACATCGGGTTGCTGAACATAACGTCTGTTGAACGTTCGCCTGACGTCCATCTCTTCGCGCGGGCGCGGCATATTATTTAAATCATTGTCTTCCATACCTTGTTTTATGTTCTTTATTATAATACGCTAAAACTCATTTTCGGTTACTATTTTTTTTATTTTTTAACATTAAAATGCTCTCGAAGCAGCGCAAAAGCCTTGACAATATGTTTTTTTACCCCGTCCAACGTGATGCCGAGCATCTCCGCCACTTCGCGGTATTTCTTGTCGTGATAATAGCATTCTTCGAGGATAAGCCGTGTGCGCGGCGGCATTCTTGCGATGACATCTTTCATCTCCGAAAGACGATTTTCAAGGTCTTCCCAGCCATCGTTGCCTTCCTCTTCGAATACTTGCAGACAAAATTCAACGTAATCTTCCGATTTTTGCCTCTTTCGTAGTTGATTTAAGCAGATATTACGTACTCCGTTAAGCATATAGCCTACTACCAACTTACTGTCCATCCGCTCGCGCTCGTTCCACACCGCAGCAAAGATATCGTTCACAGCATCTTTACTTGCCTCCGTATCTCTTAGAATATCAAATGAATAATAATAAAGCCGCGTATAATTATCGCGAAACAGGCGCTCAAAATATTGTTCCGTAATACTGCTTTCCATCTTTTTTCGGAATTACTCTACAAAGATAGCATGAAATTCTTAATTACACACAAACGGATAAAAGCTATCGGGGCTATCAGCTTCGCCAATCAGCCCAACCGATTCGTTTTCGTATATTTGCAGGATTAGAAGCCCTTGTTAAATCCGGCAGACGAATCAGCTAATCATAAACCACCCCATTTGACGCTGTTGGTTTAATTTTTTCAATTGCTTGTTCAATAAAGCGTTTTCCGGTTTTTGAAGAAGAGGATCGTCTTCCAGTATTTCAACGGCCCAATCGCGGGCAAGCGAAAGTATTTGTCCGTCTTTGGCCAAATCGGCAATTCGCAGGTTGAATGCGATGCCGCTTTGTTGCGTTCCGTCGATATCGCCGGGGCCGCGCAGTTTCAAATCTTCTTCGGCAATTACAAAACCGTCGTTGGTTTCGGTCATAATCGCTAAACGCCGGCGTGTATTTTCCGATAATTCGTATTCCGTCAA
>JAITHS010000228.1 GCA_031279875.1 Tannerella sp. | reverse complement strand
TCATTCATTGCGAGTTTCTTTTGCCACGCCTTGACGCGACCTGCAAAACGCTCTAATTTCATCGTGTCCACATCGCTGCAAGCAGCAACCTGAACGCCCGGACATGACGAAAAACTGCTGAAATCGGAACAGCCCTGCTGACCTAATCCGATAAAGCCTAATACTACTCGGTCGCTCGGAGCAATTTTGATGCCCTTTTGAAGCGTCCAGCTCGGTAAAATCGTAAGACCGGCAAGTCCTAATGCGGAGAAACCGAGAAATTCCCTGCGTGAAATGTCATTCTTTCTGTTTTCCATAATTTACTTTTTTCGTTAATAATGTGCCGCAAAGATACTATAAAATATTAAAAATTAAAAATTAAGAATTAAAAATTAACCGTACCCCCAACCCTTGCAGTGGTTTTAGAACCCTGCAAGCGGTTTGCAGAAAGCAGAAGGCAGAAAGCAGAAAGTACGTAAAGGGCATTCGTCATTGCGAGGAACGAAGCAATCCAGCGTTCCTTTTCCTTCCGGATTACTTCCTGTATTCTGGATTGCTTCGTTCCTCGCAATGACGAATGCCTCCTCCCCTAAAAAAACAAAAACATGTTGTATAACATATAAAAATTGTTATCAAAAAAAAAAAAAACGTTTATCTTTGCAGTCGTATTCTAAACATTTTTATAATTTTTCAACGTATGAAGACAAAAGAAAAAAACATTAAAGGTCTAATACTCTGCGCAATAGTCGCATTGATACTGACCTGTTGCGACGATGAAAAGTCAAGCGGAATCTACGGGACACCTTATGACCCGTCAAAGCCTGTTGAATTGACATCTTTTCATCCCGATTCGGGAGGCGTTGCCTCTCAGATTATTCTTGACGGAAAAAATTTCGGTAACGACCCGTCAAAAATTCGTTTATGGTTTAACAAGAAGCAGGGTAGAGTAGTCGGCTCTGCCGGAGGGCGTATGTATGCCATCGTACCTCGAATGCCGGGCGACACATGTACGGTATCGGTTGTTGTAGGCAACGATTCGGTTGTGTACAGTAAGCCGTTTTACTACCATATCTCGGTATCCGTCAGCACATTGACCGGCAACGGCACGGAAGATCCTACCAAGTTCGGCACATTAGCCGAATCGCAGTTCAGGGGGTGGTTTTTGGCTGCCGACCTTGAAGGCAACGTTTTTGCCACTATCAACGACCAGGGCAATCGCGTCGGCGTTGTACGCATCAACGAAGAAGAAAACACATGTGCCGCTATCGTGCAGGGCGACGGGTGGAACGTCAAAGGACCCGCTGTTGACCCTGCTACCGGCGTTTTGTTAGGCGCCGACGACAACAAGCGCGAAGTATATTACTACTTCAACCCCGCCGAAGCGTGGATGCCGCGTATCAAATCGTTCGCTTGGAAAGAAGGCACAAACATCCCCAAAGACCCGTGGCATAAGGCGATGCCGACATGTGCGGTTGACGGATGCGTGTATGTGCGCTATTACAACGGCAATCTTGTGAAGCTCGACCCGAGAACAAACGTCGCCGAAACGGTTTTCATTACCGACCAGGGCGAATGCTTCGGAGCGGCTTTTCATCCGCATCAGCCCAACATGCTCTATTTAGTATTTGCCAACGACGCCGGTTCCTATGCTAACGGAATTTATACTTATGATGTATTGACGGGCGAAATGACACGCCTGTCGGGGCCTACCGCCAACGGTTTCCGCGACGGCGAAGTAGGAATAGCACAGTTTAATTATCCGATGCAAAGTCAGTTTGACGAAGACGGCAATCTCTATATCGTTGACCGCGACAACCATTGTATCCGTCGCCTTACAACCGAAGGACGTGTTGAAACCGTTCTCGGCATACCCGGCTCGTCAGGCTACAAAGACGGCGGTAAGGATGATGCCAAATTTAATGCGCCGCGCGGCATCGCCATACTTCCCGACGGTACAATTTATATTTGTGATACCGGCAACGCACGTATCCGCAAATTAGCAATTGAATAATTAACTTTAAAATCAATGTATTAATGAAAAAAATAATATTTATAGCAACGTTAATTTTAACGTTTTGTGCGGCTACCGTACAGGCACAACAAGTTACGGTAACAGGTAAAGTAATCGACGAATTAGACGATGAAGTGCCGGGGGCAACCGTTTATCTTAAAAACAAAGTCGGTATAGGTACTACAACCGATGCCGACGGCAAATTCACAATCAAAGCCAATGTCAACGACATCCTCGAAGTGTCCTACATAGGATATGCTAAGGCCGAACATCTTGTAACAGCCAAATCGCAAGGCATAGTTATAAAATTGGAAGAAAGCGCCGAGCAACTTGAAGAAGTAGTTGTAATGGGTATGGGTTCTACACAGCGTAAAATAAGCACTGTCGGCGCTATATCATCGGTTAGCGCCAAAGAACTGCAAAGTCCTTCGCCCTCGATCGTCAACCTGTTAGGCGGACGGTTGGCAGGCGTTTTCACTATGCAAACAAGCGGTGAGCCGGGCAAAAACCTTGCCGAATTTTGGATACGCGGCGTAGGAACTTTCGGAGCCAACAGCAGCGCATTAGTACTTATAGACGGTCTTGAAGGCGACCTTAACTCGATAGACCCGTCCGACGTGGAGAGTTTTTCGGTACTCAAAGACGCCTCTGCAACGGCTGTTTACGGCGTGAGAGGCGCTAACGGCGTTGTGCTGGTAACAACCAAAAGAGGCGAAATAGGAAAGTTAAACATTCAAGGCAGGTTTAATGCATCACTGTCGCATTTGCGCCGACTACCCGATTATATCGGAGGATATGATTACGCCCTGCTCGCTAATGAAGCAAACATAATACGCGGCGGAGATGCTATTTACACCCCACTCGAACTCGAAATCATCAAAGACCACCTCGACCCAGACATGTATCCCGACATTGATTGGCAAAAAGAATTGGTTAAAAAAGCATCTTGGAAACAGTCTTATTATGTAAGCGGTCGCGGCGGCGGCGACATAGCAAGATACTTCCTCAGTCTCAGTATGACCGACGAAACGGCGGCTTATAATGTTGACAAAAAAAGTATCTATGCTCAAAATGTGGGGTACAGTACGTTCAGTTTCCGCTCCAATCTCGACATCGACCTTACAAAGACAACCAAACTATACTTCGGCTCCGACGGCTTCATGTCGCGTAGAAAAGAACCCGGTTTCAGTAACACCGATTTAATTTGGGATGCACAGGCCCGCAACAATCCTTTGCTCATTCCAATAAAATACTCTACCGGTCAATTTCCCGCTACCGGCGCCGATGTGAACGTGTCGCCATATTATATGATAAACAATTCAGGCTCGCACGCTTCGGAAGAATATAAAGCAAAAGTAACGCTGGAATTAAAACAAAACCTGTCGTTTATTACCGAAGGACTTAATATCAGAGCGCAGGGAGCATACGATATTACACAGGGTTTTCAAGAATATCGTACAATCCGACCGGCAATGTATGAGGCGATAGGACGTAACCGTAACGGTGATCTGATACTTGTCGAAAGAGTACAGGAACAACAAGCAGGATATCTTTACAGTACTTCGGAATATCGCAAATATTTCTTCGAATCAACGCTCAATTACTCGCGTCTTTTTAATGAACTGCATCGCGTATCAGGTTTAGTTTACTATTATATCAGCGACTCGAAGAAAACCGAAGACTTGACCTCCGCTCTCAATGCCATTCCGGTTCGTTATCAGGGATTATCAAGCCGACTGACTTACAGTTATAACGATACTTATTTGATGGACCTCAACTTCGGATATACCGGTTCGGAAAACTTCCAGCCGGGCCGACAATACGGCTTTTTCCCTTCCGTCGCATTAGGATGGGTGCCGACACAGTATGATTTTATGTCCGAAAAAGTGTCGTGGCTCACTTTCTTCAAAATACGCGCCTCCTACGGCTCTGTCGGCAACGACCGTATCTCAAATCGCCGCTTCCCTTATTTAACTATGGTAGGACGATATTACAACAATCTGTGGGGTAGTTCTACGTCGTATCAAACTGTCAACGAATCGTTTATCGGCGCCGACAATCTGATATGGGAAAAGGCTTTGAAAGCAAATATCGGTATAGACGCCGAAATTTTACACAAGAAATTTTCGTTTACCGTTGACTTTTTCCGCGACCAACGCGACGGCATTTTCCAGCAGCGCGTTCAGGTACCCGATATTGTAGGCGTCATCAGTATGCCTTACGGTAATGTCGGTAAGATGCAAAGTTACGGCTCCGACGGTAATGTAGCATTTATACACGAATTCAACACTAATATGAGCATGACTTTCCGTGGCAATTACTCCTACTCCCGCAATATTGTTCAAAACTGGGAACAGGCTATCGAAAAGTATCCTTATCTTGAATATTCCGGCTTGCCTCACAATATTTATCGCGGCTATCGCGCTATTGGGCTATTCAAAGACGATGATGACGTCAAATACAGCCCCAAGCAAACTTTCGGTAATGTAATGCCGGGAGACATTAAGTATATGGACGTTAACGGCGACGGCAAAGTTGACTCCGAAGACAAAGTGCCTCTCTCTTACAGTACTTATCCACGTCTTATGTATGGCTTCGGCGGAGATTTCAGATATAAAGATTTATCTATCGGAGTGATGTTTAGAGGTACCGGTAAAACGGATTATTATCACGAAGGTAACGGTAACGGCGCCGGTTATGTGCCTTTCAGAGCCGGTCAATACGGCAACGTGCTGACAATGGCCGCCGACCCGAAAAACCGCTGGATACCGCTCGACTACGCTCTTGCCAACGGCATCGACCCGGCGCTGGCCGAAAATCCTAACGCTCGCTTCCCTCGTTTGCAATACGGCGAAAATACAAACAATTCTCAACTGTCTGACTTCTGGTTAGGCGACAGCCGCTATCTGCGCCTCTCGGAAGTAACGCTCAACTATAACCTCAAACATGCCGCAATAAGGAAAATAGGTATATCGTCTATCGATATGCAGTTGGTTGGCTCCAATCTCTGGATGTGGGACAAAGTTAAACTCTTCGACCCCGAACAGGCAACACATAACGGACGCAAATATCCTATACCTTCGGTTTATTCCATTCAGATTTATATTAACTTGTAATACAAAAATTTATGAACAAAAATATTTTTCACAAACGCTTTTGGACATCATTAGTCATATCACTGGTTATGATGAGCGGAAGTTTACATTCATGTAAAGATTTTCTTGACATTAGCACTTACTTTAATGATGAGTTGCAAATAGATTCCGTTTTTGCCGAAACTCGCTATATACTCTCTTATACATGGGGTATAGCCGCAATGTTTTGGGATGAAGCCGATCTCTATCGCGCGCCGAACACTCCCGGCATTCTTGCTACCGACGAGGCTTTTACCCTTTTCGCTACGAGCGGCTATCCCGGAATGGCTTTCGCTCTGGGAGAAGTCAACTCCGAAAACCTGCGCGGTTTAGGACAATGGGGCGATATGTACAAAGCGATACGCAAGTGTAACACCATTTTTGCCCGCATCGGAGAAGCTACCGACATGAACGCCGTAAACCGCAATACTATTCTCGGTTATACGCACTTCTTTCGCGGATACGCTTATTATAAACTGCTGCTCGCTTTCGGGCCACCTATCCTGCTGGGCGACGAACTGCTCGAAACAAACGAAGACTTGGCCTACTACGACCGCCAACGCACTACTTACGACGAAGCGGTAGAATATATCTGCTCCGAATTGGAACAGGCTGCAATGCTGATGCCGGCAAAACTGTCGGTGAGCGAGTTCGGACGTCCTACTCAAGGCGCCGCTTACGGATTGATAGCGCGGTTGAGAATGTTTCACGCCAGCCCGCTCTTCAACGGAGGACAAGCAGCCAGAATTTATTTCGGCAAATGGAAACGCTCTTCCGACGGAGTAAATTATGTCTCCCAAACTTATGACGAAAAACGATGGGCTATTGCCGCCGCCGCTTGCAAAAGGGTTATTGACTATACGGTCGAAGGCAAACCGATATACAAACTTTACACTATCGAAGCCGACGACAGAACACCCGAACTCCCAAAAGGAGTTACTGCCGACCCCGATTACTACAAGGCTTTCCCAGAAGGTGCTGCTGGTATCGACCACTACAAATCTTATACCGAAATGTTTAACGGCGAAGCAGTAGGAGCTACCAACCCCGAATATGTCTGGGGCAGAATGTCGGGTGCAATTGCAAGTATAACAAGAGAATCGTTTCCAATGTCGGCAAGCGGCTGGAACGGTATGTGTGTGCCGCAAAAAATTATCGACAACTACCGCATGGTTGACGGTCGAGACATCAATAATTCGAGCAACGATTATCCGTATCGCGAAGAAGGTTTCACGCCGACAAGCAATTTGAACCCGTTCTCATCTTATACATGGGCGCCCGCAACGGAAATATTCAACATGTATATCAACCGTGAAGTGCGCTTCTATGCCTCAATAGGGTTCAGCCAATGCTTCTGGCCATGCTCTTCTACTACTACGGCAGGACGTTACAATATCACGGCAAGTTATTACTACGATTCTCCTAACGGAAAATCTGCCGCCAACAATCCTATCGACTATCCCGTTACAGGCTATGTAATCAAGAAAATGATACATCCCAACGACGCATGGGGAGGCGATAATAACCGACGTCTGAACAAATCTTACGGCATTATAAGGCTTGCTGATATTTTGCTCTATTATACCGAAGCGCTTAATAATCTGACAACTGCGCACACAGTTACGGTCGGAGAAAAGGATTATACCGTCTCACGCGACTTGGCAGAGATGAAAAAATCCTTTAATCAGGTACGCTACCGCGCAGGGTTGCCCGGTATGTCGCCCGCCGAACTTGACGACCGCGACGCTGTTCAGGCTAATATCGAACGCGAACGAATGATAGAACTGCTCCACGAAGACGCACGATATTTCGACGTCCGCAGATGGGGTAAATACGAAGAATCCGAAAACGAACCTATCATGGGTATGAATGCCGACGCTACAAAAGAATCATTCTATCAGCGTGTTATACCTTCCGTGCCGCGTATCGGTAAACGTATCGTGGACAGAAAAATGGTACTCGTACCACTGCCCAAAGCCGAAATCAAACGGTTGCCGTCATGTGACCAAAATCCGGGTTGGGATTAATATTTTAACAAATTTTAACATTATATAAGATGAAAAGAAATAAAATCATATTATTGACCGCCCTGTTATTAGCAGGATTTACGGCGTGCGAAGAGTACGACATCTTCAAACGAGAGCAGTACAAAAACGTCTTTGCACTTTTAAGCGACGATGGTTACAATATTTTTAAAGTTGTTTACGACCTCGACAAAGGTACCGACGTAGGCTATCTTGCAGCATCGGTAGGCGGTACTATTACTACCGAAGAGGACATCAACATAACACTTGTTGAAGACGAATCTCTGCTTACCGAGTATAATCAGGATACTTACACTTCCGAGATATGGAAGTATGCCATTCATGTGCCGACAAGCAAATACAAAATCGAACAGATGAGTATCCGCATTCCGGCAGGCGAACGTGGTGGCAAAACAGCCGTTACGGTAACTCCCGAAGGACTAAGCCCCGATTCTACCTATTTTATACCGATTAGAGCTAACTCTTATTCGGCCTACGAAATTAATCCGAAAAAGAACACCGTTCTGTTTCAGGTGCAGTTTAAAAACCGCTGGGCGACACAGGAAACAACTACTAACTACACTTTTCGCGGCATCCGCGACGCTGCTAATGTGTCGGGTACCAAACGGTTAGACCCGCTTACCAAAAACCGCGTAAGAATTTTTGTCGGCGCAGAGGCTTTTGAATCCAACCTGACGAAAATCTACACCTACGCTATTATACTCGACGTGGCCGACAACGGCAAAGTTACTATCCTGCCTTATAAAGCTATCAATGTGAAACAGGTTGACGATGACCCGCTCTATCCCAACAAGTATTTCATCGACGACGACGGCTTTAAAAAATACAAGACTTTCCTGCTACGATATGACTATACCATCGGTAATACAACATATCAGATGAAAGAAGAACTGCGTACGGAATATAAAGAAGAAGAAAAAAAATAACTGTTTAATTATTAACAATATGAAGAAATTATTTTTATTAGCATTCACAGCCGCTCTTATCGGCTGCGCAGAATATCCCGATATGAATGTAGATAAGACGGTATTTATCAATAAAGCAACGGTTTCACTCTATGTCGGCAAGACAGAGCAACTGTCGGCAAGCCCGGCCGGAAACACATTTCAATGGAGTAGCGACGACCCCGAAGTGGCAACCGTTTCAGCTAACGGATTAGTAACGGCAGTAGGCGTCGGCAACGCTAATATATCAGCAACCGTCGGCGATATGACCGCCAAATCAAGAGTGTCCGTTTCGGCCTTTATACCGCTTACCGACATCAATTTAAGCCAATCACGCCTCATCCTGACGCAGTATCAACTTTACTTGCTGCAAGCCAAACCGGTACCTGTCAACGCTACCGATGTAACATATACCTGGCGTACCGAAAATCCTGACGTAGCTACCGTTACGAATTACGGTAACGTTGAGGCTGTCGCCGCAAAAGGCGCAACCGTGATATGGTGCGAAGCGGCCGGTGTCAGTAAAAAAATTGACGTCATTGTGCCGGTTAAATTCTCTACCGCCGGCTGGAAAGTGTTGCAAGTATCGGACGAAACAGCCAGCGACGGCGGCGGTATGAACACCCTGATAGACGGTAATCTCGGAACTTATTGGCACAGTCAGTGGAGCGGCGGCAATGCCCCACTGCCTCACTGGGCTATCATAGACCTCGCTGCGCCCAAAACGTTCCTCTCTATCAACATCTACCGACGCAAAGGTAATACCGATACCAAAACGGTGCAATGTTTTATCGGCAACAGCCCCGACCCTGATTCCGACTCGTGGCAACTCATCGCCGAAGGTGCTTTCACTACCGGCGACCTGTTGGCACTCGAAACATCAGCATCCATAGCCGGTCGATACCTCAAAATATTCCTCCCCGACAGCAATCGCTCGCCGTTTACTGCCGTCGCCGAAATCGAAGGCACCGGTACGGAATAACTTTGTTGCCCCCAACCCTTGCAGCGGTTTCAAAACCCTGCAAGCGGTTGAAGGGAACCATACCCCAAAACCCTTGCAGCGGTTTCAAACCCTGCAAGCGGTTGAAGGCATCGCTGTCTGCCCCAACCCTTGCAGCGGTTTAAACGGATTTTACTTTTACAAATCGCAAATAATCAGAT
>JAITHS010000121.1 GCA_031279875.1 Tannerella sp. | reverse complement strand
TCCGTTCACCCAGCGAGCCAAAGGCTCGCTGGGTGAACGGACTGAACGGCTGAACGCCTACTCGTCATTTTTCCTAATTTGTTTAGGGTTGGCTGAATGGGGTCTCGCAATGACGTGGTGCTTTCTGCCTTCTCCAAACCGCTTGCAGGGTTTAAAACCACTGCAAGGGTTTGGGGTACCGTCATTACGTTTGGTGGTATCACTAACCACTAACCACTAACCACTAACCATTCCTGCTGCCCGTTCATATCCTGCTTGCAGCGCTTGCAGGTTTTGTTCGATTATTTCGTCTCCTTTGCGAGCGAAGATAGAGCGGATGCCGTCGGCTATTTTTGAGTATTCGATGCCCAAAAACGGTGTCGCGGCGCCGAGCATTACGATGTTAGCCACGCGGGGTGAGCCGACTTCACCGGCAATGGATTCGAGGTCAAGTACTACTTTATGCGGCAAACGATTTATCTCATCCATGATTTGCTCTATCGCCGGATAATTAGGAATGTTGATGAACGGTTGCGAGTTGGTAACAAGCCATCCGTCGCGTTTGAGGTACGGCAGGTAGCGGAGGCTTTCCATCGGTTCGAGCGAGATGATAAGGTCAGCCTGACCTGCGGGGATGAGGTCTGACGCGATAGGACTGTCGGAGAGGCGCAGGTTAGACTGTACGTCGCCGCCGCGCTGGCTCATGCCATGCACTTCCGACTGTTTCATGTAGAGACCCTCTTTGAGAGCGGCAGCGCCTATTACGGCGGCTATTGAGAGGATACCCTGACCGCCTACACCTGATAAAATAATATCTGTCTTCATGCTTTATGTTTCTTTTTGCGGGTTAATGTCTGAATACATTCGCGACGAGGTATGATGACGGAAACGCCTTTATAATCAATCTCTTGACGGATGATTTTTTTCATCTCGTCGTGGTTCTTTTTCAACGGAACGATAGTATGGAGATGTTCCGGCGCGACGCCTAATCCGGCACAGATAGCTTCCAGCCGACCCGTACCTGCTGAGTCCTGACCGCCTGTCATGGCGGTAGTTTCGTTGTCGGAGATGATGATTGTAATGTTGGCATTTTCGTTGACGCAGTCGAGCAAACCTGTCATGCCCGAATGAGTAAAGGTAGAATCGCCTATCACCGATACGGCAGGATGAACGCCCGCATCGGAAGCGCCTTTTGCCATTGTTATCGAGGCGCCCATGTCAATGCAAGTATCTATCGCACGAAACGGCGGCAAGGCGCCGAGAGTGTAACATCCTATATCCGAAAAGACTTTCGCTTCATCGTATTCTGCAACTACCTCATTAAGAGCATCATAGAGGTCGCGATGACCGCAACCACGACAGAGCGCAGGCGGGCGTTGTTCTACTACTTTGGGCAGCATGTAATATTGTTCTATCTTGATACCAAGCGCTTTGGCTACTTTGTCGGGATTAAGTTCACCGTCGCGTTGCAGCGTGCCGTCAAGACGACCGTGAATAGTTTTGTTACCGCTTATTATGCCTTTCAATTTGGCTTCAATAAAAGGGTATCCCTCTTCGAGAACGAGAATTTCATCGCATTCTTCGACTATTTTTTCAAGAAACTTTGTCGGCGCCGGATATTGGCAAATTTTGAGTACCGGATGCTTGAAGTCGCCGTTTTCTGCCAGATAATTAAATGCAATTCCGGTAGTAACGATACCGAGACTTTTATCTTTTGCGTCAAAATACCGATTATAAGAAGATTCTTCTGATGCTTTGAGGAAAGCGTCCTGTGAAGCGATAAGCGTCTTGAACCGTTGACGGGCATTAGCAGGCAGGAGAATAAACCGTTGGCGGCCGTCGGCGGGGCATTTGACGTCGTTTTGCGGTTGCGGTTCGCGTGTTTTTACACCTGCGCGGGAGTGCGCCATACGGGTTGTGATACGTATAAGTATCGGATAACCAAGCGATTCCGACAGTTTGTACCCGTCATAAACCATATCATAAGCTTCCTGTTGATTCGACGGCTCCATCATCGGAAGCATCGCAAAATCTCCGAATAGGCGGTTATCCTGTTCATTTTGAGACGAATGCATCGATGGGTCGTCTGCTGTGATGATAATCATACCACCGTTGATGCCGCTCATAGCAGCGTTCATAAAACAGTCGGCGGCGACGTTAAGCCCTACATGTTTCATGCAGCAGAGCGTCCGTTTACCCGCGTAACTCATACCGAGAGCTGCTTCCATCGCCGTTTTCTCATTGGCGCACCAGCGGCTGTGGATGCCTGTACCTGTGGTTTTGCGCTGAATGTACTCGGTAATCTCTGTCGAAGGCGTACCCGGATATGAGTAAACCCCCGACAGACCTGCATCCAGCGCGGCTTGGGCGATGGCTTCATCGCCCAAAAATAATTCCAAATCGGTCATAGTTCTTTTATCTTGATATTACGAAACCAGCAGTCGTAGCCGTGGTCTTGCAGTCCGATAAAACCTTCTTTGGCGATGCCTTTAACAAATTCCGGCCAGTCTTTAAACTTGCTTTTTTTGAGCAGTTCATCCCACTGCGGCGACCAGAGTTCGTATTTGCATACTAACACTCCGTTTTGGACATGCGTTACTTTGCCGTTGTCAACGGTAATAACGATAGTGTTCCACTCGCCTGCCGGTTTAGCGTTAGAGGGCAACGCGGGCATCATATCATAGAGCGAGCCTGCAAGGTGGTTGGCGAGTTTGTTGTCGCCCGCATTCCAGTTGTCGAGAACCTGCACTTCGGGCGCGGCGATATAAATCGGTTTGCCCGGATATTCCACAATGCCGTAGAAGATACCGGAGTTGCCTCCTGCGGCTATTTTCCATTCGAGTGACAGTATGAAATTGCCGAATTTCTTGGTGCCGAAGAGTATGTCTCCGCCCGAACCGCGACCGGCAACCTCGCCCTGTTGCACTTTCATCGCTTCATCGTCGATGATCCAGTTTTTAGCCATCTCGGTTTTGTTACACTGACGCCATCCGTCCATGTTTTTACCGTCGAAAAGAAGTTGCCATCCTGCGGCTTTTTCTTTTTTAGTCAAAGTGTTATGTTTTTGAGCAGCCGCTAACGAAAGGGTGCAAAAGGCAAACAAACAAACCGTAAAAAATCTTTTAGTATTCATATTTATTTATTAAATTCGGGCGCAAATTTACACGTTTTTTTTGAATTATGAAAACATTATTTATTTTCGTCAATATTTTCTTTACCTTTGCATCTCGAATTTTAATGATTATGAAGAAAAAGATACTCGTATCAATCTCTATACTGCTGATTATCACCGTAGTTTTGATAGCGCTACCGTCTAATTACCATATTCGGCAGGCGCTGTTGCATTTGACACCCGAAATCGACCACTTTACGATATTCGAAAACCGCGTCGTGGCGGCTGATAATCCCAAAGCATGGCGGCAAGCGGACGATTACAACAAGGTCGCACTACCCGACAAATACCTTTCCGACTTCGATAAATACGGCACTGTGGCGTTTGTCGTTATCCGCAACGGCGAACTGCTTTTTGAGCAGTATTGGGACGATTACTCGCCGGAATCTCACAGCAACTCGTTTTCGATGGCTAAATCGGTCGTCTCATTAGCTACCGGATGCGCTATTGACGACGGCTTTATTAACGGTATCGACCAGCCCGTCGGCGATTTCTTTCCTCAATTTTCCGGATATAACAATAAGCCGCTTACTATCAGGCATTTGCTCACGATGAGTGCCGGTATGGATTTCGACGAAGCATACTCTTCTCTTTTTTCTTCTACAACAGAACTTTATTACGGTAACGACTTGTCGAAAATCACTTTCAACATGAAAGAAATAGCCGAACCGGGCAAGGAGTTTGTTTATCAAAGTGCTGTTACTCAATTACTTGCTTATATAGTAGAAAAAGCGACCGGTGAAAATATCTGCTCGTATGTTTCACGCCGCATTTGGACGCCGATAGAAGCCGAAGAAGACGCTTTATGGTCGCTCGACCGCACCGACGGTATGGAAAAGGCCTTCTGCTGTTTTAACACTAACGCCCGCGACTTTGCGCGTCTGGGACAGTTGCTGCTCAACAAAGGCACTTGGGGAGACAAAAGAATTGTTTCCGAACAGTATGTTAATGAGGCACTTATGCCCGATACGACGTTGATTGACGCCGACACCGGACAGCCAAACCGCTCTTACGGCTTTCAATTCTGGTCGCTTGTCAAAAACGGTCAGACTATTCCCTATCTTCGCGGTATTCTGGGGCAATATATTTTTGTTTTGCCGGAGGAAAACGCTGTTATAGTGAGGCTTGGACATAAGCGTTCGAGTAAATATACTGCCGACGGGAACTATCCTGCCGACATTGATATTTGGCTTGATGCGGCGATGAGTATTCTTGATGCGGTTCCACGTAAGGCACGACTTGTGTTTGGTGGTGATTTGATGCAACACATGTCGCAGATCAACGCCGCCCGCGATACTAACGGCGAATACGACTATACGGAATCGTTTCGCTACGTTAAACCGCTGTTTGAAGAGGCTGACCTTGCCGTTATCAACTTTGAAACGACGCTGACCGAAACCGAAAAATATAGCGGTTACCCCATGTTTCGCTCTCCGGTATCTGTGGCCGGCATGTTGAAAAATATCGGTATAGATGTGGTTGCATTGGCTAATAATCACATATTTGACGCCGGCGCGAAAGGTGTCAAAACAACCGTCAAAGTGCTTGATTCTCTTAACATCAAGCATGCAGGTGTCTTTACCGATAGCATTGATTATATCAAAAATAATCCTTTATACTTGAATGTCAACGGAATACGTATTGCTTTGCTGAATTATACCTATAGTACGAATGGTTTGTCGAAACCTGCCGGAGTATATGTCAACATGCTTGATTCATTGAATATTGCAAAAGATATAGCGCTTATTGACCGCTCGAAGATTGACGCCGTAATTTTGTTTTTGCATTGGGGTAACGAATATCAGCGCTATCCTTCGGAAGAGCAAAAATCACTCGCCGCGTTGTGCCACAGATACGGCGCGGAACTTGTTATCGGTAGCCATCCGCATGTTATTCAGCCGATTAGATTAGCCGAAGATTCAACCGCAATAACAGTCTATTCTCTCGGCAATCTTGTTTCAAACCAGCGTTGGCGTTATTCCGACGGCGGACTGATTATAACGCTCGACATAACAAAAACATCTTCCAAACCGCTGAAAATCAACTACAAAAACAATTATATCTGGGTTCAAACACCAAAATATCGCATCTTGCCTTCGGAAGTGGCCGACACAATTCAAATGACGGATATTCAACGTACTGAATATAAGCGGTTTATAGAGGATTCCAAACAAATAGTTATCTCAAAATGATGGACATTTTGGTTTGCGTTTATGAAATGGGAACCTCGAAAAAATCAATTTTTGGAGGTTCCCAAATTTAAAATCACAGTAAATAAAAGCCAAAAACACTGACAAAATGACAGTTTTATATGCCATTTTGACAGTATCGTTTTCAAACGTCGGCAACATGGCGGTACAATAACAAACAGCAGCTAAAAGGCTGTAAATCAAAGCCGAACGCAGGTCGTATTTTATCGGATAGCGCTTCCGACCGATGAAATACGATAGCAACATCATCAGCAAATTGCTTGCAACCGACGCCCATGCACAGGCAATAAACCCGAAAGTAGGCACAAAGAGTATGATTATCAGCACAGTAGCAATACAGCCGATAATTGAAAAATATGCTCCCCACCGCGTTTGGTCGGTCAGTTTATACCACACCGAGAGATTGAAATAGATGCCGAAAAACAGTTCGCCAAGCATCACAAGCGGTACGACCGACAGACCGGAATAATATTGCTCGCCGACAAAATATTTGATTATATCCAAATAAAACATTACTCCGAGAAATATCACTAATGCAAAGATTATGAAGTATTTCATCGCTTCGGAATATTGTTTGCCGACGGCGGCGACGGCGGTGGTGGTGGTGGCGTTGGTGACGGCGTTGGTGACGGCGTTGGCGTTGGCGGCAGTGGTGTTGGCATTGGCGCCGACGTTGGCGTTGACGTTGGTGCGGTTACGGGAAAAAATAAATGGTTCATACGCATATCGGAACGCCTGAATAAACATTACCATTATGACGGCGATCTTGAAACAGGCGCCGTAAATTCCGAGTTGAGCATCTGCAACTGTCTTATCTTCAATGATAAACGGATATAATATCTTGTCGGCCGTTTGGTTGAAAATCCCTGCGATGCCGAGTATCAACAGCGGGTATGAGTATTTAAGCATCTCTTTGAGTTTCAGCCTATTAGGTCTGGTTTTCAGTCCGGGCATCATGTCGGGAACAAGCATCAGCAACGTCATGGCAGTAGTAAATACGTTGGCGACAAAAATGTATCCGACGCCGTAGTCTGGGCTATAAAACCAACTGATTAACTGCGGGTTACGAGCATTTATCCACGGGCAAACAATGAGAAAAAAGATGTTAAGGAAAATATTAAGGAAGATATTTGCTAACTTGATGAAAGCGAAGCGGACAGGGCGGTTTTTGTAACGCAACCATGCAAAAGGTATGCAGCAAAAAGCATCAACGGCGACAATACAAGCCATCATAGCGATGTATTCCTTATTTTCGGCATATCCTAACGCACTACTGATAGGCGAAAGAAATGTTATAGCTAAAACAATGAAAATCAGCGAAGTAGAGGCTATGCTGTAGAGAGTTGTAGAGTAGATAACATTTTGACTTTCGGGAAGATTAAAACCCTTTTTGTTTGCCTTGGTACTCAACGCTTTATCTGCATTAACAAACCGAAAGAAGCCCGTTTCCATGCCGTAAGTCAGCAGGATAAGCAGCAGCGCCGTCCATGCGTAAATATTGGTAACAATTCCGTACTCGCCGGTATTAATAAGCACGCGCGTGTAGATAGGAACGAGCAGCCAGTTGAGGACGCGCCCCAAAATGCTGCTCATTCCATAAATAGCGGTTTCTTTCGCTAATTGCCGTAACCCGCTGCTTTTGAGCGGTTTACTTGCCGGAATGTCATTATTTTTTTGCTCTGTCATTTGTCAAAATTTCCGGCAAAGATACGATTTTTTTAAAGGGAACCTCGAAAAATTGTTTTTTCTTCGTTTTGCTCTTTCGTCAAAATGCTCATTTACGTCAGTAAACTCCGCTTTTTCCTCAATCGCAGGCCTCGAAAAAATCAATTTTTGGAGGTTCCCTTAACATCAAAGCATCTCTGCACTCCGCCGTATAAACCGGCTCAACGATTCACCTTTAAGCATACCGTTACTCAGTAAAGCGAGGTCAATCAACTGACTAATCAACTGATTATCAGCCGCAAAGTCGGCATAAATTGCGTTACGTTGTTCCCGCAGTTCATCGAGTTTACGGTTCGTATCGGTCATGTCCTGACGTTCGGCTTCGGTAATTTCGTCGTGTTTCTTTTTGTTTTGTGCCTCGCGGAGGTCGCGTTGACGTGCTTCCCAGCCTTTGATGTCGTTGATAAGAGGCGTTACCTTTTCGAGACAGGCTTTCTCTTCGTCGTCGATGACGCGCTTAACGAGGTTGTGGTCGGTGTTGAGGACAAGGTTATAACTGTCGGGCATTTCGCCGTAGAACGACATACCGGGCTGAATAGCAGCCATATCACGCATACGACGCATGTACTCGCTTTGTGTCAGCAACACAGGACTGCTTTCCGCGCCCAAAGCGTCGAAAGATACGACAAAATCGGTTTTGTCAATTTTCGGCAACTTGCTGCGGAACAATTCCTGTAAGGCGTTGCGCCGGTCTTCGGTGATGCCGACTGCCGGAGCATCATCTTTGCGGATGATATTCGTGATAGTGTCGCTGTCAACGCGAACAAAGTGCGACTTTTCGTTCTTCTGTTCCAACAGTCCGACGGAAGGTATATCTAACTGACCATCAAATAGTAAGACGCTGTAACCCTTGTCTTTTGCAGCCTGAATATAACTATATTGGTCGTCAGGTTTGGTTGAATAGAGGTAAATGAGCGTTTTGTCTTTGTCTGTTTGTTGGTCGGCGATAAGTTTTTTGTATTCTTCAAACGTAAAATACTTACCATCAACGTCTTTAAACATAGCGAATTTTGCGGCACGCTCATAAAATTTGTCGTCCGAAAGCATTCCGTACTGAATAAAAATCTTCAGATCATCCCATTTTTTCTCAAACTCTGCGCGGTCGTTTTTGAATATTTCTTCCAAACGGTCGGCGACTTTTTTCGTGATATGAGTTGAAATTTTCTTCACGTTTTGGTCGCTTTGCAGATACGAGCGTGAGACGTTGAGCGGTATGTCGGGCGAATCGAGAACGCCGTGCAGCAGGGTCAGAAATTCCGGCACTATACCTTCGACGGAATCGGTTACAAATACTTGATTACAATACAGTTGTATCTTATTTTTGTGCATTTCCAAATTTGTGCGTATGCGCGGAAAATAGAGGATACCGGTCAGATTGAAAGGGTAATCCACGTTCAGATGTATCCAAAAGAGTGGGTCTTCGCTCGTTGGATACAGTTCGCGATAAAACGAATTGTAGTCTTCGGCTTTGAGGTCTGTCGGCTTGCGCGTCCACGCCGGAGTAAGGTTGTTGATGACGTTATCTTCCTCAGTATCAACATATTTGCCGTCTTTCCACTCCTGTTTTTTGCCAAAAACAATCGGAACGGGCAGGAAGCGGCAATATTTAGTCAGCAATTCGGTGATTTTGTTATTTTCGAGGAACTCCTTATTGTCGTCGTCGATGTGCAGTATAATGTCGGTACCACGCTCATTTTTAGACGTTTCCGTCATCTGATATTCCGGTGTGCCGTCACAACTCCACTTCATTGCCGGAGCGTCGTCGCGGTATGATTTGGTAACGATTTCAACCTTTTTCGAGACCATAAACGACGAATAAAAGCCTAATCCGAAATGTCCGATGATAGACGCCGCGTCGTTTTTGTACTTATCGACAAACTCTTCTGCGCCCGAAAAGGCTATCTGATTGATGTATTTCTCAATTTCGTCGGCCGTCATACCAATACCTCTGTCGCTGATTATCAACTTTTTACCGTCAATACTCACGCGAACGGACATATCGCCCGCTTCGCCCTTAAACTCGCCTACCGACGAAAGCGTTTTCAGTTTTTGCGTCGCATCTACCGCATTTGAAATCAATTCGCGAAGAAAGATTTCGTGGTCGCTGTACAAAAACTTTTTGATAATCGGGAATATATTTTCGCTCGTAACCCCGATATTACCTTGTTTCTTTTCCTGTTTTGCCATAATATTTAATGTAATTAATAATTTTTCTGTTTTGACGAGAACAAATAAAGTGCCAGTCTGTTTTGACTGACATTTTGGCAGTTTTGTTTAATTTTTTACACGTTTGCGTATAATCTCAAAATTTTTTCGTAACTTTGCAGTGATTTTTCTTGTAAAGTTTATAAATTAGAGAATTATGAAAACGAATGGTTATTATTTTTTGATGTGTATTTTGACGATGACGGCGCTTTCTGCTGTCGTGAGTTCCTGTTCACAGATGTCTGAAAGGCGTGTAAACGGTCAAGAGGCTGCCGTGAGGTATGTCAAAACCAAGACTGTGGAGATGTACGGAGAAGAAGAACGGGCTACTTTTCCGGGTAAGATTAAGGCGGCTTCGGACGTCAGTTTGGCGTTTCGTGTGGCGGGTCCGATACGTAGCATAGCCGTTAAAGAAGGTAGTTTGGTGCGTCGCGGACAAGTTCTTGCGTCGCTCGACACACGCGACTACGAACTGCAACTTGCCGCTACCGAAGCGGAATACAACCGTATCAAAGCCGAAGCCGACAGGGTTATCGAACTGCACGCCTCCGGTAGCGTAACCGACAACGACTACGACAAGGCCGTATTCGGCTTGCGGCAAATTACGGCGAAACTTGATGCTCATCGTAACGAACTGGCTGATACACGTTTGACGGCGCCGTTTGACGGTTATGTCCAAAAACGATTTTTTGAAAACGGCGAGACGGTAGGCGCAGGTATGCCCGTCGTTTCGATGATTGACGCCGGTGCGCCGGAAGTCGTAATTAACATTCCATCGTCGGAGTATATCCGTCAGGAACGCTTCGATACGTATTCCTGTACGGTAGATATTTATCCCAACAAGATATTTTCGCTTGATTTACTGGGTATTACGCGCAAAGCCAACATGAATCAACTCTACACCGTGCGCTTGAAAATGCGTCCTGACGATGCTCCGCTTCCGCCGCCCGGTATGGTTACGATGGTCGAAATCAGGTACAAACAGGCACAGGCAGAGTTGGTTAGCATTCCTTATTCGGCGCTGTTTGAGAACGACGGCACTTCGTCGGTATGGATATATAACCCTGCTACACAGACGGTTAGTGTTCGTAAAATACATCTCTCGGAGATACGTACTAACGGCACGGTGGTAGTGTCAAACGGCTTGCAGGCAGGCGACATTGTGGTATCCGCCGGAGTTCACTCGCTGCATGAAGGCGAGAAAGTACGTCTGTTGCCCGCCACGCCAGATAGTAATGCAGGAGGGTTGTTATGAAAGATTTAGGCAAATGGGCATTAGATAATACGAAGTTAGTTTACTTCGTGATTGTGGCGCTTGTAATCGGCGGGGCGAAGTCGTTTTATGATATGAGCAAACTCGAAGACCCGGAAATACGTGTCAAACAGGCACTTGTAGTTACTACTTATCCGGGTGCGTCGGCGCATCAGGTAGAACTCGAAGTTACCGATGTAATAGAAAAAAATATTCGCACGATGAAAGACCTCGAATACGTGCAATCGCGCTCTATGAATGATGTTTCGATGATTACGGTCAATCTTTCGACGCTCGTCAAAAACGCCGAAGTAGAGCAATTGTGGGATATGCTGCGTCGCAAAGTAGCCGATGTACAGGGCAAACTGCCCGAAGGCGCGTCATCGTCGGTCGTGATGGACGATTTCGGCGATGTTTACGGTATGTTTTACGCTCTCACTGCCGACGGATTTTCAGACCGCGAATTGAGCGACTATGCACGTCTCATTCAGCGGGAAATTCAGGCTATTGACGGCATTACCCGCGTCAATATTTATGGAGAGAGACCGGAATGTATTGAAATTGAACTGTTTGAAGACCGTATGGCCAATCTCGGAGTGATGCCTGCCGAAGCTATCGCAACGCTCAACGGACAAAACAAAACCGTCTATTCCGGTTATTACGAAATCGGCGACAACCGTCTGCGAGTAAGCGTTTCGGACAAATACCGCAACGTTGCCGACATCGAAAACCTTATCTTGCAGGGACACGAAAACGACCAACTACGCCTTAAAGACGTCGCCCGCGTCCGCAAAACGCTCGAAACACCCGTCCGCAACGAGATGCGCTACGACGGCAAACACGCGCTCGGAATAGCCGTCGCCGCCCTTCACGGTACCGACATCACCAAACTCGGCACGCAGGTCGAACGCCGACTTGAAGAGTTGAGCGCCTCGCAACTGCCCGTCGGTATTGAATATCACAAAGTTTTTTATCAGCCTGCCCGCGTCAATGAGGCTATCGGCACGTTTATGGTTAATCTTGCCGAATCGCTTGTTATTGTGGTGTTTATACTGATGCTGACTATGGGTTTCAAAAGCGGCATCATAATCGGTACAAGCCTTGTAATCGTCGTTGCAGGCTCGTTTTTTATCCTGAATATGTTCGACGGCACGCTGCAACGGGTTTCGCTCGCCGCTTTTGTGCTTGCGATGGGTATGCTCGTCGATAACGCAATAGTAGTAATCGACGGCATTTTGGTTGACTTGAAACGCGGAAAGCCTCGCCCAGAGGCTCTTACGGCAATAGGACGCAAAACCGGAATGCCACTGCTTGCCGCTACTTTGATTGCATGTCTTGCTTTTTTTCCGATATTTCTTTCGCCCGACACGGCGGGGATTTATGTCCGCGACCTCTTTATAGTCCTTGCCGTTTCTCTGATGTTGAGTTGGGTGTTGGCACTGACGCAAGTGCCGGTACAGGCGGGGGTTATGCTGTTTATGAGGGGACGAGGAGATGAGGAGACGAGGGGACGAGGAGATGATATTTTCAATAATAAATATCACAAAATTTTACGTAAAACGCTGCTTTGGACGCTCAATCATCGTATATTGACCGTCGGCAGCGTCATCCTGCTACTTGCGACGAGCATTGTTTGCTATCGTTTCTTGCCGCAGGGATTTTTTCCAGATATGAACTATGACCAACTTTATATCGAATATAAACTTCCCGAAGGTGTGAGCAGCGAAAAAGTAAAATCGGATTTAACGGAAATAGAGAAGTATTTATTTGACAGAGAGGAAGTTACGCATGTAACATCATCCATCGGAGGAACGCCTGCGAGATACAACCTCGTCCGCTCGATTGCCGACCCGTCGCTGTCGTATGGCGAACTGATTGTCGATTTCTCATCGTCGGAAGCATTGGAAACAAATATGCAGGCTATTCAGACGTATCTCACCGACGCTTATCCCGACGCCTACGTGCGCCTGAAACGCTATAATCTGATGTATAAAAAATATCCTATCGAACTGCAATTCAACGGACCCGACCCTGCTGTGCTGCGTCAATTAACGGCTCAGGCTATGGAGATAATGAAACGCAGTCCTTCGATTTTCCTTGTCAACACTGATTGGGCGCCGAAAACTCCTACTTTGCAGGTGGAATATAATCAGCCTGTGGCGCGAAATATCGGATTGAGCCGTCAGGACGTCGGCATATCGCTTTTGACGGCGACAGGCGGCATTCCTGCAAGCGTTTTTTACGACGGTTCGCACAGCCAAACAATCTACCTTAAATGCGTCGATAAGAACGGAGAACCTGTCGAATCACTCGAAAATTCGCCTGTTTTCAGTCTGATGCCCAATATCGGCAAAATTCCGCTCGACCGCCGCACTATCCAGGGTTTGCTGACGGGTGCGGTAAGCGAGGAATACGTTTTGGAAACGATGCTCGGCACGGTGCCGTTAAGTCAAGCTACACAGGGAGTTAAAGTAGTTTGGGAATATCCGCTCGTAATTCGTTTCAATGGGCAGCGTGCGATGCAGGCGCAGGGCAATCCTGTGTTTGGCACAAGCGTAGAAGACGCCCGCCAAAGCATTGTAAATGAGGTTAATAAAATAGAATTACCCGAAGGCTATACGATGCAGTGGGAAGGCGAGAAAAAGGCAAGCAGCATGGCAATGAAATACCTTTTTAAAAATCTGCCTCTTGCCGTCATTCTGATGCTAACGCTACTCATAATGCTGTTTCGCGACTATCGCAAGCCTCTTATCATTTTTTGCTGTATCCCGCTTATAATGGTAGGAGTAATCATCGCTATGTTGCTGACAGGCAAGACATTCGGCTTTGTCGCCATAGTCGGAACATTAGGGCTTATGGGAATGATGATTAAAAACGGCATTGTGCTGATGGACGAAATATCGACACAGATTCGCAACGGCGTAGAGCCTGTTAAAGCATTGTTAGACAGCGCTTCGTCGCGTTTTCGTCCGGTCATGATGGCATCGCTGACAACTATTGTCGGGATGCTACCCCTTGTAACCGACAACCTCTTCGGCGCAGGCGCAGTAACGATTATGGGCGGGCTGCTGTTCGGCACAATAATAACGCTACTGATTTTGCCGGTGATTTATGCGATATTTTTTGGAATTTCAAAAAAAAATGATTAACTTTGTAAGATAAAGAGTTATGAAAACATCTTTTAAAATAATATTTTCTAATCTGTTGCTTTTGAAGGCGGTTACGCTTCAAGCACAGACCGTTTACACTCTCGAACAGTGCCGCGAAATGGCGCTGAAAAATAACAGAACAAGCGCTATTGCCGGTCGGATGGAAGACAAAACCGCTTACGAATCAAAAAGTTACCGTGCAAATTTTCTTCCCAAAATAACGGCTACCGGTGGTTATATGCTGACTAACAATAGTTTCAGCAAAACGATTGCAGGTAATTATCTGCCGACTTTCGTTCCCGACCTCGCAACAGGAGAGTTGAAACCAAACATCGTAACCATGCCCGACGGCACGCCTATGATAGCTCCCGACGGCAATCCTGTCTTTAAGGAATATGCCTATTTCCCTGATATGAAGATAGATATGAAACTTAACGGGACATATTTTGCCGGACTGACGGCAGAGCAGCCGATATTTATGGGAGGCAAAATTACGTCGGCATACAGAATGTCGCAGATAGGACGCGAGATGTCGGCTCTCAATAGCGCCGTAACCCGCGCCGAAGTAATCGTCAAGACCGACGAGTCATACTGGATGCACATCAAAGCGCTGGAAACGAGGAAAGTAGCAACAGCGTTTAAACAAGTCATCGAAGAGTTGATGCGTAACGTCGAGGCGGCTGTTAAGGCAGGCATGAAGACCCGTAACGACTTGTTGAAAGTGCAGGTGCAAATGAACCGCGCCGACTTGCAAATACAACAATCCGACAATGCTATTCGCCTCTCGCACATGAACTTGTGTCAAGTTACAGGACTGCCGTCGGATGCGGAGTTTGGGGTTCGGGAGGTTCAAGGGGTAGCTTCATCTCCTACGATGCCGTCGCTTACAATGCCGTCGGAGATAGAAACAATAAACTCCCGTCCCGAATTTTCCCTTCTCGACCGTCAAGTAGAACTTAAATCGCAGCAAATCAAATTAATACGCAGCGATTATCTCCCCAACGTAGGATTGACGGCAAGCTACGGCTATTTGCATGGACCTGAACTCAACGGCTCTCCGCTGATTGACAAGGCATCGTTTTCGGCGCTGTTCACAGTCAGCATACCCGTTTTTCATTGGGGCGAAGGCATTAACAAAATCCGCGCCGCACGAGCCGAAAAGCATATTGCAGAGTTACAGCGCGATGAACTGAAAGAAAAGATGCAACTCGAAGCGAAACAGTACGAAAACAAAATGCAGGAATCAGACCTCGAACTTGCCCTCACCACCCGCACCCTCGAACAGGCAGCCGAAAATATGCGCATAATCAAAGACAGCTACGACAAAGGGATGGAAACTCTGTCAGCCTGTCTTGAAGCCCAAACTCTCTGGCAACAAGCCTCATTAGACCACCTCAATGCCCAAATAAACAAGCACCTCAACCAAACGTACTACCTCAAAGCTACAGGCAGGTTGAATTAAACCGAGCAAATGCGCGACCGTATAATAGGCTCATTATCAATACATTAGTATAACTATTTGCGGAGTACAGCCAGTCGGGGATAAGGCCTCGTTGTTGAAAGCCGCATTTCGTTAACATCCTGATACTTGGCTTGTTATCTTCCGGCACATAAGCATAAATCTGGTGCAGATGCAAAAATTTCAGAGCATAATCGCACAATAAAGCCATCGACTGCGTGGCAAATCCGTGATTGCGGTATTCCGGAGCGACAAAAATGCCTGTTCCGGCACGTCTGTGAAACATATCGCAATCAAATAAATCCGCCATTCCAATCGTCTGATTATTCGACTTACAGTCTATCATTAGTCTCAACTCTCCGGATTCAATGATATTTTTCGACGATTTTTTGATATATTCTTTCAAATTATACCGCGAATAAGGCGAGACAGTACAGCCCGCAGCCCATACGGAAGAGTCGTTTTCCCATTTGTAAAGCGTTTCAAGGTCTGTCGGTTCTACGGCGCGTAATTTTATTGTATCGTTTTCAAGCATCATTTTCGTTGGATTGTATCATTAAAATTTACGCGGTTGAGGATAGAGCGACCGAGAGTGATTTCATCGGCATATTCTATTTCGTCGCCTACTGATATGCCTTGCGCTATAACGCTGATTTTCACGTTGTAAGGCTCTAATTTGCGAAAGAGGAAAAAGTTTGTCGTGTCGCCTTCCATCGTTGTACGAAGGGCGAAGATAACCTCTTTGACGATACCTTCGGCAACTTTTCGGATGAGGCTTTCGATTTCGAGATCGGCGGGGCCGATGCCGTCAACCGGCGATATTACGCCACCGAGAACATGGTAAACGCCATGAAATTGAGCCGTATTTTCTATCGCCATCACTTCTTTAATGTTTTCTACGACGCAGACGGTCGTGTGGTCACGCGAGGGATTGCCGCAGATGTTGCACAAGTCGGTGTCGCAGATGTTGTGGCACTCGCGGCAGTAGGTAATATCTTTACGAAGTGTCGCCAGCGCAGACGAAAGTCGCTCTGCATAAGCCTCTTCACGCCTCAAAATGTGAAGCGCGAGCCTGAGCGCCGTCTTGCGACCGATGCCCGGCAGCGCAGAGAGTTCGTTGACGGCGTTTTCAAGAAGTGCTGACGGATATTGTTGCATCGTTTGATTTGTTACCTTTGCGCATACATACTTTCGTAATATTTCACATAGTCGCCGCTGACTATCTGATTGACCCACTGTTGATTATCAAGATACCAGCGGATAGTTTTGATAATACCTGTCTCAAAATTCGTTTCGGGTGTCCAGCCTAATTCATCGGTAATTTTTTGAGGATCAATGGCATATCGTTGGTCATGACCAAGACGGTCTTTGACGAATGTTATCAGACTGTCGTTAATGCCGTCAATATCAATGTTTTGCAACAATTTTTGATATTCGGGATTTTCGGTCATAAGTTCGCGGATAGTTTTGATGATAGTTTTAACTATGTGAATATTAGTGCGTTCGTTATGTCCGCCGATGTTGTAAACTTCTCCTACTCTGCCCTTGCGTATTACCAAATCGATTGCTTTACAATGGTCTTCGACGTAGAGCCAGTCTCGTACATTCGAGCCGTCTCCATAAACAGGCAATGATTTTCCTTCAAGTATATTCTTGATTATCAGAGGGATAAGTTTTTCCGGAAAATGATACGGTCCGTAATTATTTGAACATCTTGTAATTGTAACTGGCATCTTGTACGTTTCGTGATAGGCTTTGACGAACAGGTCGGCGCTTGTTTTAGAAGCGCTGTACGGGCTGCGCGGGTCGAGAGGGGTAGTTTCGGTGAAGTAGCCGTCGGCGCCCAAACTGCCATAGACTTCATCGGTCGATACTTGATGAAATTTCACGTCTTGGCGCCATGTGGGGTATCCGTTAGCATCTTTGCCGGTAGTCCACCGGCGACGTGCAGCGTCAAGCAGGTTTTGTGTGCCTAATATGTTGGTTATCAAGAACAACTGCGGATTCTCAATGCTACGGTCAACGTGACTTTCGGCGGCAAAATTGACGACCGTATCAATGTCGTATTTCACAAAAATTTCGTCTGCAAGCGCACGGTCGCAGATGTCGCCTTTTACGAAAATGCAGCGTTCGCCGTCAATATCATCTTCGATAGTAGCGAGATTGCCGGCATAAGTCAGCGCGTCAAGGACAATCAGACGGACGTCCGCGTTGCTTTGCAGCATGAATTTCACAAAATTTGCGCCTATAAAGCCGGCGCCTCCTGTTATTAAATATTGTTTCATATTTTTGTTATTTTGTTTGTTTCGTTGTTTGTCTCCTCGTCTCCTCGTCCCCTCGTCCCCTCGTCTCCTCGTTTTGCCGTCCTTGCAATGACGAATGCCCTGTCCGTTTTATGGACGGTTACTAAATAATTTGCAAATATAATGCAAACTATATGTAAACTATATGCAAACTATATGCAAACTATATGCAAACATAATGCAAATAAATTTTTAATTTTTAATTCTTAATTAATTTCTAACCACTAACGATGCCGCATTCCGGTCTTTTTCGGATATAATTACTTCACTGTCAGCCATTAACATCCAATCAACATTGATAGTCGGGTCATCATAGCGAATAGTTCGTTCGGCCGACGGCATGTACGTATTATCAACTTTATACGTAAACAGCGCCGTTTCGCTACGAACATAAAAGCCATGCGCAAAGCCGCGCGGGATGAATAGTTGCCGCTTGTTTTCACCCGACAGTTCGACGGCGACATAGCGTCCAAAAGTCGGCGATCCGCGACGGATATCAACCGCCACATCAAGCACATTGCCGATAATCACCCTCACAAGTTTAGCCTGCGAGTAAGGTTCTTCCTGATAATGCAACCCGCGCAAAACACCTTTGGCAGAGCGCGATTCATTATCTTGAATAAAGTTTACGGAGCCTATAAATTGCTCAAATTCAGGCGCTTTATATGCTTCCATAAAGTACCCTCGCTCATCGCCGAATACTTTGGGTTCGATAATCCAAAGCCCTTCAATTTCTGTTTTGATATATTGCATAAAAACTGTTTTTTTGCGGTGCAAAGTTAAGATTTTTTTTTGACAATAATAAGGAAACCGTACCGCTGCCGTACAGGGCATTCATTCCGCCCTCGACAGTTCGCTGCGAACGCGGCTAAGGCTTTCGGGGGTCATACCGAGATGGGATGCTATCATACACAGCGGAAGTCTATTTATCAGATGCGGATACGTGTCGAGG
>JAITHS010000404.1 GCA_031279875.1 Tannerella sp. | reverse complement strand
GTTCGCTCACTTCCGGCAGCGCCACCTTCACCATGAAATTTGCCGACTATCAGCAAGTGCCTGCCGACGTTCAGGAAAAACTGCTGAAAGCATACGAAGAACAGGAAAAAGACGAATAGGGTTGATACGTATTATTAACTTTAAAAAAGGTAAGCATGGAAAATAAACATGTAGCATCAATCCCTCCGGAAATACTGGCACAGGTGCAGGTACACATCGACGCAGCCCTTGAGTTGCTCGCTCCGTATCTGCTTCCGCTGACGCCGGAGGAACGGCACGATTTGCCGAAAATGGGCAACAAGACGCTGAGTTTTGTTGAAAAAGCACAGGATTATGCACATCATTATCCTCAACTCTGCCCGTCGTATCTCAACGTGGCAGAGTTTGATACTGATGTAACCGACGCTACCGGACTGCGTACGGTACACATATCCGCCAAACAACTGTCGGACAACATCGACGACACCGTCATTGTAGCCGGCAGCGAAGCCTATCAGGCAGCTCTCATGTTCTACAACGCCGTTAAAGCCGCCACCGCGCAGGACATCCCCGGCGCAAAGGAGGTTTATAACGACTTGAAGACCCGTTTCCCAAGATCGAAGAGGAAAACAGAAGAGTAGCCGGCGAACGAAGCCGCAATGACGGCTGAAACACTAAAATCCCCAGCTCCGAATATCCTTGTTGATACCGCGAGCGGGGATTTTTTTTGTCATCACTGCCAGGTTACTGTACCGGACAGACTCGTTTTTACTCAAAATACCAAATTTTCACCCAAAACATCTAATTTCTTACTCAAAATAACCAATTTTTCGCTCCGAGTGAAAGTGTTTTCGCTCGGAGCGAAAATCATCTCGCTCCGAGCGAAAAGTTTTTCGCTCCGAGCGAAAGTGTTTTCGCTCGGAGCGAAAATCATCTCACTCGGAGCGAAAAGTTTTTCGCTCGGAGCGAAAATGATTTAACTCGAAGCTAAAAATTGTCAGTAAAAGCGACAAATTTCTCGCTTTTTGTGACAAAATGTCAGTTCGGGATTTGTTTTGTGATATTTGGCGGGAGATTGCGGGTCAAGCCCGCAATGACGCTACCGCCTGAGAGAGAGATTGCGGGTCAAGCCCGCAACTTTTGAACAGCCTCACCACAAACTTTTCTTTGAACATCTCAATTTAATATTTCGCCGAACGATGATATAAAATAGTTGCACGAAAAATACTATCTTTGCGTCTGCAATAATCATCTTTTTTTGATGATTATTGCAGACGTATCGTTAAAAATAGACAAATGTCGGAATACAGCAACATAGGACAATGGGTAGAAGATTTGCCTAAACTTGGCAAATCGGTATTTACAAAACAGGAGGTAGTAAATCAGTTTCCGGATTTCGCCAAAGATAATATCAGGAACGCATTGAACCGTCTTTCCAAAAAGAAGAAAATCCAGTCGGTTTGGCGTGATTTTTATGCTGTTGTTTTGCCGGAATACGGACTGAAAGGCATTGTGCCGCCTATGGCTTATATCAATCAACTGATGAACTTTTTGAGCAAAGATTACTATGTTGCATTGCTAAACGCGGCGGCATTACAGGGAGCGTCGCATCAGGCATCAATGGAATTTTTTGTCATTACAAATTCGCGAGTTTTGCGGAACAAACAAAAAGACGACATTAAAATTAATTTTGTAACCAAAAAACATATCCCGACACAATACATTGCGCAAATAACGGTCAATAGTGGCTATGTAAATATTTCGCATCCCGAATTAACGGCTTTCGATTTACTTATTTACGAAAAAAATATCGGTGGAATCAATCGTGTGGCAACCGTTTTGAGCGAATTGGCGGAAACATTAAACTTCGATAATATCAGCGAAGATTTTTTGAAACTGCTCGATATTACCGTGATTCAACGAATGGGATATTTACTTGATTTATTAAGATTTCATGAATTGGCGGATAAATTACTGCAAAAGTCAAAAAACGCAGGTATAAAGTTCCGCAAATATCCTTTGTCCGTGCTTTCCGAAAAGCAAAATTACACTGATTTTAAAACGAATGACAAGTGGAAAATAATTATTAACGAAGAAATAGATATTGATGAATTATAGGAGCGGTGAGGGCGGGAGCAAAACTTGTTTTGATTATGCCGAATCGCAACTATGCTATCCATGAAGTGAAAATATGATACCAAAAGATTATATAATTGAATGGAAATCGGTCGTTCCCTGGACTGATATGCTGATGGTGGAACAAGACCTGATTATTTGCAGGGCTTTGCTTGCCATTTACAGCGATGAATTTTTGTCTTCGCGCCTGGCATTTCGCGGCGGAACGGCGTTGCATAAACTTTATCTGTCGCCACAGTCGAGATATAGTGAAGACATCGATTTAGTGCAGATTGATCCCGAGAGTATTGGCGTTATACTTGATAAACTGAGAGAAGTTTTGTCGTTTCTCGGAAAGCCGGTCATCAAACAAAAACGCAATAACAACACAATGGTTTTCAAAGTAGAATCGACTTTCTCGCCGTCAGTCTTCATTCGTTTGAAAATTGAAATCAACTGCAAAGAGCATTTTACCGTACTTGGTTTGGCAAAAATCCCATTTGAAGTTAAAAATCAATGGTTCAATGGCGCTTGTGAAATAACAACTTACCGGTTAGACGAGCTGGCAGGCACAAAATTGCGAGCATTGTATCAGCGCAAAAAAGGACGGGATTTGTTCGACCTGCAAATTGCTTTGACGAGTGAAAAACTGAACACTGACAATGTTGTAAAGTGTTATCACGAATACATTTCATTTTCGGATGGCGAATCGCCCACCCAAACCGTCTATCTGGCAAATATGGAAGAAAAAATGAAGGAGGAAATCTTCTTAAACGACACGCAGGCATTGCTCCGACCGTCATTGAATTTCAATCCGCAAGAGGCATACGAGACAGTAAAAACGAATTTGATTGAGAAGATATAAACATCCGCGCCGGCGCGGATTTGTCCGAACTGTGATTTTCCGGATTAAAATGATTCTTTATGATTGTATTGGCGCGGCAAATAATCATATTAAATCACAGTTCAGACAATGGGCAGCAAACAAGGGAAATGCCGCAGGCATAAAAGTTCGGTAGCAGCACAATGAATATTACACCTGTGTGCCGCAGGTACGCGACATGAAAATGATATGTTGCGTACCTGCGGCACGCTGCCGGCACGAATTTGCAAATCCACCGGATGCCGGTCATGCAAGGACCGGACGTCGGTCATGTAAGGACCGGGCGCCGGTCATGCAAGGACCGGACGTCGGTCATGCAAGGACCGGATGCCGGTCATGTAAGGCGCGGGACGTGGCATCCGCAACGCCTGAACGAACATTAGAAAGTCCAAAAAGAGTTACATAAGAGCTTGTTTTGTTTAGAAAATCAGGTTTTTCAGCGAACATATACGGTAAATTTGAATGTGCTGCCTCTGGAACTGCATGCTCTTATGCGGTGCAAATTTCTATTTCCAAAGCAAAAAGCTAATCAGACAACGTCAAAAGTTGATAAATAACGATGACGTGGAAGTCAATATGAATAGATAATCAAACCCGTTGCTGTGCTTTCGGCGAAAAAAATACCCGCCAACCGGTACGGCAAAAGCCGCTGTTTCCGGCAAATTTCCAAACATAATATATTTGTCATCAGGCAAATTAAAAGTATTTAAAAGATTTTAACAAAAAAGACTTGCATTTTGAAAAATTGTGATTATATTTGCAACGGATTTTATTTAAAAATTATATGAACTTAATTGCAAAATACCACAGGTTTTCCATAACAAGCAAACTGCAATTTGCTTGTCGTGAAATCTTTGGCACGATTTTTGCAGAGAGAGAACCTATAATCCCGTTAAATTTAAATGCTTGCAATTTATAATTTGCAGGCTTTTTGTATTTTCCCATAATATTTCCTTATATCTTTTGCTGAACTTATATCCTTTGCTGTTGCGTTTTCGCACGGCGAATGGAATAGCTAAATTTTTACCTGAATATCAAAAAATAAATTTAACTGCACCCAACATCTGGCTATTGGGCAAAAACAGGTTTACGCTGTAAAGCGTTCGCCGCGCTTGCCTCCGTCGTCGAACGCCATTACCCGCAAACCTGCGTTTTTTGCAAGGACGGGAAATTTATTTCCTGAAAAGGTTGTGTAAGCCGAAGCACGTAAAAATGAGGCAAAACGTGGAAATTTGACTATGCTTTTAAACTCAGTTTCTACCGCAAATAATAATATATTATCAAGAATTTAAAATAAACCTAAGTATAATGCAACAGAAAATTGTAAACAATAGGTATTTGAGAGTCATGCCGACAGCAATACTTGTCGCGACTCTTATTCTCGCCGGAACCTTTGGACTGCGAGCGCAGCAGACGGTTTCCGGAAGTGTATCCGATGCTTCGGGCGGACTGCCGGGGGTAACGATTACTGTAAAAGGCACAAACGTTGGCGTGCTTAGCGGCGCCGACGGCACATATTCTATCGCTGTTCCCGACGACAAAGCAACCCTGGTCTATTATCTGATGGGCTACGCAGCACAGGAAATTGCCGTTGGTTCGCGCTCGGTCGTCAATGTAACGCTTGTCGCATCAGCCGAAGCTCTCGACGAAGTGGTGGTGGTCGGCTACGGCAGGCAGAAAAAGGTGAACGTAACGGGCGCCGTTTCGTCGATTAACTTTGAAGAACAGGTAACGTCGCGTCCTATCACCAGTGTGTCCTCGTCGCTGGCAGGTCTTACCGTTTTGCAGTCGTCCGGACAGCCGGGAGCCGACGGTGCAACTTTGCGAATACGCGGGATAAGTACGCTGAACGATAACAATCCGCTTATACTTGTGGATGGTATGGTGGCGTCGATGGACGACATCAATCCAAATGACATCGCTTCCATTTCCATTCTCAAGGACGGGGCTTCAGCGGCAATCTACGGAGCGCGCGCGGGCAGCGGGGTGCTGCTTATCACTACAAAAGCGGGCAACAAGTCGGGCAAGACGAACGTCGTCTATTCCGGACGAATGTCATTCATGAATCCGGTCAACTTGCCGCGAGTGGTCAGCAATTACGCCGATTTTATGGAATATCACAATGAATCTGCTTTCCAGAGCGGCAGCGGACAAATGTTCGATCCGGTAACGGACATTCAACTCTGGCGCGACAAGGCGAAAGACCCCAATGGAGTGAACCAGTACGGTTATCCGAACTACGTGGCTTATCCCAATACCGACTGGATTCGTGAAGTGTACAACAAAAACAGCCTGATGCACGACCACAATGTGTCCATTTCGGGAAATACGGGCAAGGCTCGCTATCTGATGTCGATGGGATACGTGGACAATCCCGGTCTGGTGGACTATTCGGACATGAAACGCATCAACCTGCGCGTCAATCTCGAATCGGACGTAACCAAGTGGCTGACTGCGGGCGTCCGCATTTACGGCAACAGGGACAATCGCGGACGTATTAATTTCTACGACTTTTCGGGCTACGGAACCAACAGCTGGATCATGGGCGTTGTTCCGGGATTATATCCCCTCTACAACGGTGTTTACGGCACTTCCGAAAGTGTGAACGAGAAGCCGAGCGCCACCAATCTCCGCCAGCGTCTGGATGCCAGCGCCAACGGAAGGACAGAACGGGTGCGTCTGAACGCAACCACCTACGTCAAGTTCAAGATAATCGAAGGACTGACCTGGGACGTCAACCTGCATTACGAGCGACTGTGGGAAAGCGCCGACAGCTGGACCAATGCCGAGGCAAGCGGACAGCTAAGTTTCAGTCGCAACGAAAAAATGGGCAGCGTACTGCCCAACACCGAACTGTACACGTCGAACTCCATTCCTACACGCTGGAACATCTGCTGAACTATTCTGCAACTTTCGCCGAAGACCACGATGTTACGGCTCTGCTCGGATTTCAGGAATATTACTGGACGGACTGGAGCAATGGCGGTACGCGCAAGGGACTGATAGACGAAAGCATCCACACGGTCTCGTCCGGTACGGAAGTGCTCGACGCATGGGGCAGTCGCAAAGACCGTGCTTCGCGAGCACTGTTCGGACGCTTGACATACGCCTACAAATCGCGCTACCTCTTTGAATTTAACATGCGCTACGACGGACATTCGCGCTTCAAGCGAGAGCATCGCTGGGGTACGTTCCCCTCGGTGTCGGCTGGCTGGCGTGTCAGCGAAGAGAGTTTTATGGAAAGTACGCGCGGCTGGCTGAACGATCTGAAGCTGCGACTTTCATGGGGGATAAACGGCAATTACGGCGGCGACTCGGTGGGCGACTACGAATATCAGGGCGTTTACAATGCGGCGAAATATCCGTTAGGCGGCAAAGTGAACGAAGGACTTGCGCAAACCGAAATCAATAATCCGCTGCTTTCGGGGGAAAAGTCGGATATCCGCAACATAGGTATCGACGCGCGCTTTCTCAAAAACCGCCTGACGCTCGAATTAGACGCTTACTACAAGTTGACCGACGGTATCCTTTGCCGAATCAGCATTCCGGGTTCAGCCGGCAGCAAGACGCCTCCGCGTATGAACCTTGCCGAAGTAACCAACAAGGGCTTCGATGTCATGCTCGGATGGAGCGACCGCATCGGCGAATTCAATTACAGCGTGTCGGGCAATCTGGGTTATGCCGCTAACGTCGTGTCGCACTACAAAGGACCGCTCAAGCAGGGATGGGTCGAGGAGAACGGCGAATCGGTATGGAAGACAAACCTTGGTGATGTTTCGCAAGGCGGCGACCAGCGCGTCATCGAAGAGCGGAGAATCAACGAATGGTTCCTGCGCACCGGCTATCGTGGCAACGAAACATATTACGGATCCGACGGAACAGTGAACCCCGGCGGCGGACCGCATGACGGTATGATTCGTACCGAAGCCGACATGAAGTGGGCAAAAGATATGGTTGCGGCTGGCTACACATTCGACGGCTTCAATGCCACCACCGTGGGCGCCAGAAACGGACTGTATTACGGCGACTATCTCTATGCCGATAACAACGGCGACAAAATTTACGGAAACGACAACGACCGTATCCTGCTCGACGCCGCATCAATGCCACGATACAGCTTTGGATTCCAACTGCAGAGCGAATGGAAGGGCATAGACCTCAGCCTTACTCTGGCGGGCGCTGCCGATTTCAAACTCTTCTTCCGTGAACACGGCTACAACTCGACACTGCTGCAGTTTTCGCAGAGCCTTTCGCGCAATGTCGCCGAGAACCACTATTTCTACGATCCCGACAATCCGAACGACCCGCGCACCAACATCAACGCAAAATATCCGCGCCTCACGCAAAACACGCAGAACAGCAGCATCAGAAACTCCTCGGACTATTATCTCTTCAAAGGCGACTATCTGAAGGTGAAAAACATCACGCTCGGATATACTCTGCCAAAAAAATTGACGAGTAAAATAAACGCCGAAAAAATACGTCTATACGTATCCGGCGAGAACCTCCTGACGTTTACCTCCTTCCCCGGCGTGGACCCGGAACAGGGATCGCAGCCGAGGTATCAGCCGGTGAGACACTACGCAATAGGACTTAATGTATCATTTTAAAACGTTAATCAAATGAAAAAAATAATAACAATCATTGCAGTAGCAGTATCAATTTGCGCATGCAAAAGCGATCTGCTTGATACTTTCCCCTACGACAAGGCGGGAACAGGAAACGTGTGGACAGTCGAATCGCTTGCCGACCAGGGCGTCGTGGGCATTTACAATGTGCTCGCTCATGAGCATGTCGCCGGTCGCATCGACTATTACGAGACCTATGGTCCCCAAGCTTTCAATATATGGATTTGGGGATGGATTACCTACGTAACCAATACCATATCGCCCTCCGACGGCATGTTCTCCGGCAATTGGAATTCGCATTACGAGATGATAAGCCGTGCGAACGACGCCATCGCCAACCTGCACAGCGCGCCACTCACCGAAGCCAAATTCAACCGGCTGATGTGCGAGAGCAAGTTTTTGCGCGCATACGCCTACTTCAGGCTGAACAGGATTTTCCACGGCGTGCCCGTGTACCTCGAAAACCTTTCGGCGGAGGAATACAACCGCCCGCGCGAAACCCCCGAAAAAGTATGGCAGACTGTTATCGACGACTTGACCGACTGCATCAACAATCCGGATTTCCCCGGTCGTTACAACGCCGATGATGTAAACTACGGACGCGCCACCAAAGGCGCCGCCTATACCCTGCGCGGAATGACGTATCTCTGGACGAAAGAGTACGCCAAAGCGGAAAGCGACTTCAAGGAGGTAGGCAAGCTGGGTTACGAGCTGTTTCAGGGCGGCTACGAAGCGCTGTTCACCGAAGCCAACGAACGCTGTCCGGAAATGATTTTCTCGCGTCAGTGCGTCAGAGATCCGACCGGCTTCGGCAACAGTCTGAGCCGCTGGTGCGGTAATGGAGGAACCTACCAGAACGGCGTCAACGAAACCGCCTTTACACCCGACTTCGTCGATACATACGAAAATAAAGACGGCACTCCATTTAACTGGAACGACGTCTTTCCGGGTTACAATTCAATGACTCCGGATCAACGCCTCGTTTATTTCCTGCGCGATAACATGACCGATGCTGAGAAGACCTCCCTCTCCACAGCTGACATGACTAAATATCTGCCGACAGGAAACGAAGCGCGTATCAAGGCGGTGTATGCCAATCGCGACCCGCGTCTGAACGCTACCATAATCACTCCGTACTGTGCCTATCTCGGAGGCCGCGACGGCGTAACATCCAATTATGAACTGCGCTGGCCATTCCGCAACTTGGACGACGGGGACATTAGGACAAACTCTAATACGAGTTTCTATTACCTGTATCGCAAGTTTATCTGCACCGGCGGCGACCCCTACATCAATCGCGACAACTCGCCGATAGACATTCCCCTGATGCGATATGCCGGAGTTCTGCTCTATCTCGCCGAAGCGCTCAACGAGCAGGGCGACAGCAAGAGGGCAGAAGCTATCGGATACGTTAATCAGGTACGTCGCCGCGCCGGTTTAGCGGAGCTGAACAGCAACGCCGCCACAACAGTAACCAGTCAGGCAAACTTGCGCGAACGCATACGGAAGGAGTTCCGCTGGGAGTTTACAGGCGAAGGCGTTACGCTTTTTGAGGAGTTGCGTTGCGGCACTTATAAAGAGTCAAAATTCTTCCCCGGAGCTGGTCAAAAGCAGATACATGGTGCAAACGGCAAAAGCCAGTACCACACATTCGTGTGGGACGACCGTCTGATGAAGTGGGCTATTCCGCCTTCCGAAATAGAAAAGAATCCCACACTGACGCCAAATCCCGGTTGGTAAAATAAACACCGGAACTTTTTTACGATATGTTAAACACAGAGGGGCAGAGAGTTTACTGCTTAATGCCCCTCTTTTTAATGCGGTTGCCCTGTTTGCTTCTATATGAAACAGTGCGGGTAAAATAAAAAGCAGTACATTTGCACGATGGCTGCATTAGCTTTGGGCTTGGAAAAGCCTGGATTATCACGGAGGCGAACCATTTAAAACATATACATCAAAATTGATTGTAAACTGATATTCGGAGGCAATCCGAGAAAGAATAAAAACAAAATTTATATTTACGTTATGAAAAAAGTATTTTCTTTTATCATTTTATTATACTCTGTATTCTGTTTGCAGGGTATTGCACAAACATCGTCAACACAAACAAAAGTCCCCTTGAAACATGGCTCTCACCGTCCTGGCAAACGTACGGACAGCGATATGCAGCGCTGGCGCGAATACGGTCTTGGACAGTTCATTCACTGGGGCGTCTATGCCATTCCGGGCGGGCAATGGAACGGCAAGACCTCAACGTTTGCCGCCGAATGGTTTCGGACTTCGGGCTTGATCAGCAGAGAAGAATACGACAAGCTGTACAAACAGTTTAATCCCCGAAACTTTGACGCCGTGCAATGGGCGAAACAGGCAAAACAGATGGGCGCCCGATATATGATCTTCACCACCAAGCATCACGACGGTTTTTGTATGTGGCACAGTAAATACACCGATTATACGATCGCCAATACGCCTTATAAAAAGGATATTGTCAAAGCCTTAGTTGATGCCTATACCGCCGAAGGGATAGATGTTTATCTTTATTTTTCCATCATAGACTGGAATCATCCGGGTTATACAGGGGGAAAGCCCTTAACGGACAACGATCGTGCAAACTGGGATGCTTACAAGCCTTTCCGGACGGAAAAAGAAAAATCCGACTATGAATCATTTAAAACATTCACAAGAAATCAATTGATCGAATTGCTGACCAATTTCCCCGCAGCCAAGGGGCTTTGGTTCGACGGTACCTGGGAAGGCGCGTGGATGAAACAATCCGCATGGGTGGACAGTTTGGGCATTGAACTCAGGCAAATGCATCCAGGACTTGTTATCGGAAGCCGGTTCCGCGCGGACGAGAACGGTAAACGTCATGTGGACACAAATGGCGACCTGATAGATGACTACGACCAGCGTTTCGAGCGCAATCTTCCCGCAACTTTTGAAGAAACAAAAGGTTTTGACTGGGATTGCGCAATGACAATCCCCGAAAATCAATGGGGTTATCATCGCGACTGGTCTTTGAGTTATATGAAAACACCCTACGATTTAACGGAGATGATGGTTAATGCCAATTC
>JAITHS010000343.1 GCA_031279875.1 Tannerella sp. | reverse complement strand
CCTCGTCCCCTAATTCTTAAAACGGGTATCCGACGGCAAAATGCCATGCAAAGTTGTTTTTGAGATTCGGATGATATACCGCCCAGCGGTCGGCGCCGCTTGCCTGCGGGTTGTAGGCTTTCAAACCGGCGTCGAGGCGTAGCAGGAAATAGTTGAAATCAAACCTGACGCCAAGACCGTAAGATATTGCTATCTCTTGATAGAAGCGGCTGAAATCGAAGTCGCCCGACGGCTGATAATCATATTGGTGGATAGTCCATACGTTGCCGGCGTCAACGAATAATGCCAGTTCGAGTTTCCAAAACAGTTTAGAGCGGTATTCGATGTTAGCATCAAGGCGTATATCGCCGACTTGATGGATAAACGACGTGCTGTCGGTCATTTTCATGCTGCCCGGTCCGAGCGACCGCACGCTCCACCCGCGATTGCTGTTGGCGCCGCCCGCGTAGTAACGCCTTTCAAAAGGTATCTCCTTTGTATTGCCGTAAGGATACGCCAAGCCGACGCCGAGATGAAAAGCGAAAGTGTTGCGAGCATCGATTGTCAGGCTGCGGGCAAAATCAAGGTCGCCCTTAATAAATTGCGAAAAGTTGATGCCAAACAGTCTGTAACGCGCATGGGCGTCGCGCTCGGCAGTCAGCAGTCGTGCCACGCCATACATCAGATTGCCCGCCTCTTCAAACGCCACGCGCAAAGAGTACGTATTGTCGCGGCGTTCCTGCGGGTCGTAGTTGTTGTAAGTCCAAACGTAGCCGGTGCTGACAACAAACTGGTCGGAATAATTATACAGCGCTGTCGTTTCGGGCAACCGGTCTTTAAACGACTGTTCAATGTGCGGCAGGAATACATAGTTGATATCCAGCAGTTTAAACGTATGTCTTGCTAATGTATTAAGTCTGTCCTGCCAATGATAAATCCATCCGCCGGACACTATTGCGCGGTAGTATTCGGGGCGTCGCTGCTGGTCGTAACTGATATGAAACTCTGTCGTAGCACGTATTTTTCGGCGAAAATCATAACTTACAAACGGGAACAGGAAATGTGGAAAACGTATCGATGCTTCGCCTGCAAATTCCCAGTAATTGCCTTTTTCATTTGTCGCCGATAGATATTCATATCCGCCGCGTATCTTTGCCGACAGCAACTCCGAGCTGCGAAAAAAGTTGCGGTGCTGATAGGTTAGCGACGAGGCAAAGCCTAAATCGCCTGCCGAGTTTGTGCCTTCAACGTCAAAACGAACGCCCTGTTTTTTCGCCGGAGCGGTCAGTATCGTTACGTCCAAACCCACACTATCGCCTTTTTGCACCTCATCAAACCTGACGCTCATATATCTCAATGCGTTAAGCGATGAATATGAGGTATATGTCTGTTCCAAAGCGCGCTCGTTAAACAGTCTGCCGGGAGTGATATAGTTACTTTGTTGCAATATTGCAGGACGAATGCTGCGACCGTTTTGTCCGTACATTATTTTTATACCGCGATGAACAGCCGAGTCTGTCGCGTGCCAGTTTGCGCCGGAAGCGTCGGGCGAGAGCGGGTCGTAATCGGTCAGTATCCTGACGCTGCTGATACGGTATTGACTGTGAGGTATATACGCAGTGTCGTTACGAAACGGACGGATGTCTAATTTGAGGTCAACCCGATGGTTGTTGTGGGCGCTGTCGGCTATATATCCGATGAAATCGCGATTGAATTTATAATAACCGTTACGCCTCAATATGGTTGTAAGTCGCTGGCGTTCAAGGTCTAACAGCGTGCGGTCGAATAACATGCTTTCTTTGATATTCGATATATAATCGCGTTGCGAAGATCTGAGTAATGACTTTGTAAAATTTACCGGCACAGGTTTGAGATGTATCAGGCTGTCGATCTTACGGTCTTGAATTTCAGACGAATAGGTGCTAATTCTATATGGCTCGTTTAATGTGATGCTGAACATTAACATGGCTTTTTTGCGGTGGCTTGTCGTATCGACCGACATCTCGACGTTGGCATCGACAAAGCCTTTGTTGGCTACATAACGCTGTAACTGCGTTTTCGACTGTGTCGTCAGCATCGTATCGAAGATAACCGGCGGCTCACCCATTTTACGCAACTGCCGGTTGAGCCATTTTTTCTCGTTGCTTCCCGACATACTGTACAGATGAAGAGGCCACCGGAAGATGCCGAAGATCTTGAAATTAGGCTGCTGTTGAAGATAGCGCTTCAAATCCGACGGCTTGACGGCTTTGCTGTCGGTCGTAATCGTTACCTGATCAAGCAGATACTCCCCTTGACCTACATATTTCGTTGTGCTGCAAGACATTATTAATATACATGCCGCAATACAGTATTTTTTCCTGATAAATGTCATTTTATCCGTAAATTTTACTGCAAAATTACTGCAAATAAATTGTTTTTTGTAATTTTGATACCTTAAAATGTGAAATTTATGTTGAGCAAAGCTAAAATAAAAGATATTAAATCGTTGGAAATCAAGAAATTTCGCGACGCTGCGGGACTTTTTGTCGCGGAGGGAAACAAACTTGTAGCCGACATGCTTCCGGCTTTTGAATGCGAGTACCTCATTGCCCGCACACGCTGGATAGCGACGCAAGGCGATATAAATGCACGCGAAATTATCCTCGCCGATAACGAAAGCGACATCCGCAAGGTATCGTTTATGCAGACGCCGCAGGACGTTGTGGCCGTTTTTCGCAAACCGTTGTGGTCGGTGGCTGACGCTTCACCTGACGACGGGCTTGTGTTGTGCCTCGACGGGATTCAAAACCCCGGCAATCTCGGCGCTATCGTGAGAATAGCCGACTGGTTTGGTTTACGGCATATCGTTTGCAGCCCTGACACCGCCGACGTTTTCGGCGTCAAGGCTGTGCAGGCAACGATGGGCGCTCTTGCGAATGTACAGGTGCATTACACATCTTTGTCGTCATATCTCGCTGATTGTCGGTCGTTTCCGATTTACGGAGCCTTTCTTAACGACGCCGACAGCATCTATTCGCGTTCGCTGACATCTTCGGGCGTCATTGTAATGGGCAACGAGGGCGTTGGCATCCGTCCCGACGTTGAAACATTGATATCCGACCGTCTCTACATCCCTCCTTTTCCTGCCGATAACCCTACCACCGACTCCCTGAATGTCGCCGTCGCCACTGCAATAATTTGTTCGGAGTTTCGGGGGGGGAGAATCCGTCATTGCGAATTAAAAATTAAAAAGTAAGAATTACGCGCGAGGTGCACCGCACTCGCCCCCCAACCCCTTGCAGTGGGTTTACACCCTGCAAGCGGTTTGCCGCAAGCAGTGGTTAGTGATTAGTGGTTAGTGATTAGTGGTACCACGTCATTGCTTCGTACCTTATAATGACGAGGTACCGTCATCTCAACTCTCAACTCTCATCGTTTGGTGCTACCATTCCAGCTCGCAATGACGAATGCCCTGTACGTCATGACTTCGGGCTAACGCCCTCGTAATTATGCAATTGAGCAAAAAACAGCATTGGCAGGTACAAAGTAAGCCGGAATAGCAATTATTATCTCATAAATAACTCAAAATGAAACAATTTATTACAATCATCCTCTTTCTGTTCTTCGTCGTAGGCGTACAGGCGCAAGACCTTACCGACAGCACGATAATCGTGTTGCGGCAGGAAATCAAGGAGTTGAGATCTGCCAACAAAAAGTTAAAATGCGACTTGGAACGTCAGAAACAACAGTTGCGGGCGCTTTCCGACAGCGTGAGAACCGAATTGGAAAAACTGAACAAAGAGACGTCGAAGGCAACGTCTCAATTGGATAACAAAAGCACCGAAACAGAAAAAACCACCCAAACGCAGATTATAGGCGTTACCGAATCGGTCGGCAAGAAAACGCTGTTCGGCATTATCGGCGGCGCGGTGCTGTTGTTGCTGTCGGTCGGGTTATTTTTCTGGCTGTATGTCAAACGAAAAGCCGATTCGGCAAGTATTGTAAAACAGTTGGAAGACCAAAAATCGTCTCTCGAAACAAAACTCGTCAAGGAGTATTCGTCGCAGGCAGATGTTTTGGAAAATCTGATGAAAACAATCCGCGAATTGAGGGTTTGAAACAATTAAACCGCTCTATCGGCAAACTCAAAGATAATCTTGCCGCTAATGGCTACGAAATTCCCGAACTTCTCGGCAGACCCTACAACGATGGAATGAATGCGATTATCACCAACACAATTCAGGACGAAAATCTTGAACACGGCGTCGAGAAGATTACAAAAATCATCAAGCCGCAGGTGAATTATCAGGACAAGATGATTCAGGCGGCACAAATAGAGGTTAG
>JAITHS010000319.1 GCA_031279875.1 Tannerella sp. | reverse complement strand
AGATAAGATATGCCGAAAAGAACGCCGAAATAAACAATGATAGTGATAATGACAAGTACTGGACTCATTTTTTTAGTATATTTTGGGCGCAAAGGTAGTGAAAAAAATTAAGAATTATGAACTTTTTTGTAAGCTATTGCTATGTTAGCACTTTTTTTTGTAATTTTGCAGCCAAATGTCAAATAAAAAAACATGTTAAATGTACGCGATAGGCCATATATTGAAAGAAATTAGAGAAGAAAACGGTTATCCGTTGCAGGAAGTCCAACAAAAAGTGGACATTGATTTAACTCAATTAAGCAAAATTGAGAACGGAAAGCGTTTGCCAACAACCGAACAACTTATCAAATTAGCCAATGAATATCCTGAAATTGCAGTGGAAACATTGCAGGTTGCAGAGGCAAAAGTACGCTACGGCGAACAATATTTGCCGATGTTTCAAAATACTATTCATCAGAATGTAAACACTTTTGTAGATATTTTCGCGGGTACGGCTTCTGTTTCAAATTGTGCCATTCAAAAATATAATCGTGTAATAATCAATGATATATTACACTCAAACAATATTATTTACAAAGGATTTTTTGAGGCGGGTAAATGGAACGAAAGCAAACTGAATAATATTGTTACAGAATACAATACATTAAACCCTGAGATGATAGAAGAAAACTATTTTTCGGCAAATTTCGGCGGTAAATTTTACGAATACAATGTTGCAAAAATTATCGGCTACATAAGGCAAGATATAGAAGAGAGTAGTTTTTTTACTGTGTATTGCCTGTATCTTGGTGCAACCTTCAAAAGCACACTCTCCAATCTTTGTTTGTTATTATTCATAATCGTTTGATTTTTAATCCCTAAAAGCCTGTTCTATTTTCATAAGTGCAAACTTTTTATTTATCCATCTCTGCGCCTCTGTCTTTTTGTTGTTCCATCCATTTAAGCAGTTCGGCTTTCATTTCGGTTATGCGGGCGGCGTAGCGATTGTCGGCGGCGAGGTTGTGTAACTCCCACGGGTCGGTTTCGAGATCGTAGAGTTCGACGGCGGGACGGTGAACAAAACGGTTTACGATGTCACCGGAAACGTTGTCGCGGGCGGAACTTGCCGTCCAACTCGCCCAGACTTGTTCTTTGTTTTTGACGTCCATCATGTGTTTTTCAAAATACGGCACATCGGGTGTCAGGTTCAGGATTAGTTTAAAACGCTTGTCCTGAATGCTTCTAATCGGATACGCCGTGCCTTCGGGGATATTGTTGTGGATACCGTAAGCCCATTGGCGATGTTCTTTGGCTTGGCCGTAGAGAACGGGCAGGAAACTGCGTCCGTCGATGTTGGCTATCGGAGTGCCGCCCGCAAGGTCGATGATAGTTGGCGTGATGTCTTCATACTGCACAATAGCGTCGGAAACCGTATTAGCCTTTATTTTAGCGGGATAGCGGGCGATGAGGGCGCTATGCTGACCGAAAGCGTAGCACGTCCATTTGCCGAAAGGAAACTGCGGTCCTTGCTCGCCGAGAAAGATAACAAGCGTCTTGTCGAGGCGTCCCGTTTCTTCGAGCATCTTTAAAACGGCGCCGACCTGTTCGTCAAGGGCTGTAATCTCGGCGAGGAAGTCGCGATAGAGGCGGCGTGTTTCGGAATTATCGACAAAATTAGGCGGTAAAACGATTTTATCGGGGTCTATTTTGGTGCGGTCGCCTTCCGTCCAAGGCACATGCGGATTAGTACTGCATACAAAGAGACAGTAGGGCTGTTCGCTCGAAGTGATGAAATCGCGGATACCGGCCGTAGTGTAATTGGCTGACGGATAGACGCAATCGACCTCGAAACCGGGTATTTCCTCAAATTGATATACTTTATGCGGCGTGGTATGGCGTTTGCCTGTCCGCCCTACCCTATAACCGACGTCTGGAAGATAGGAAGTGATACTTTTGATATTTGCGAACGACGTCTTATGGTTTTGAAACGAGCCGTGCCGTGCGGGGTAAAGACCGGTATAAAGCGACGCACGGATCGGGACGCTCATAGTGCAAGAAGCGTAATTGTTGGTAAAACGGATGCCTTCGGCCGCGAGACGGTCAATATTCGGCGTTGAAATGTTGCGACCGCCGTAGCAACCGATTTCGTTTGTCGCCAAATCGTCAGCCATGATAACCACGACATCGGTTTTATCGGCGGCATTCAATACTGCCGACAGCGGTAAAAGTGTTACAATAATTGATTTCATATTATTTTATTATTAGTTTGACATCATCAATCAGGATAGAGCCGTCGGTATTTCCGAGATAAAAAACAATTCGATACTGCCCTACCCTATCAACTTTTATATTATTAAATACATGATTTTCAACCGATTGAGACAGGTTGATTTCTTTGTCCAACAGTTTGATTTGCGGCTCATCGTTACGTTCTACGCGAAAAAACATTTTAGTATTTCTATCGGCTTTTGATTTGAAACCGAGCGAAATATTTTCGTTTTCTTCGAGCCTTAAAACCCATTGCAAACGTATGGCGGCGGGTTTAGGGCCTTTTTGAGCGATGTCTATTCTTGCCGATTTTTTGCCTGAAATCGGTTGTGCCGTTTCGATTGCAAACGAAGCCTTAGCGTTTTCACCGCAATGTGTACCCCAATCGCCGAAGTTATCGTCAAATTCGCCGTTGATTACACGTTTGTATGCACGCTGTCGTTCGCCGTAGTCGCGTGTGTCGAGGGGTAAAGCGCCGATGCTTTGCGCCCATTCGTTCCACGCGGCATACATGGCGGCAGTTCTTGCGGGTTCTGTTTTTGACAGGTCATTCATTTCGGTCGGGTCGGCTTCCATGTCGTAGAGTTTTACCGAAGATGGGTCAAACTGTTCGCGTTCTTTGGTTTTGGTAACGATTTTCCATTTGCCGTCGCGCATGGCGATATTGGCTTCGTGTTCCCAGAAAACAGGCTTTGTGCGGTTAAGTTTGTTGCCTTTAAAATTTGGTGTGAGGCTGATACCTTGCATCGGGACTATGTTGTTGCCTTTGAAAGTGGCGGGATAAGTTGCCTTGGCGAGGTCAACGCAGGTTGCCATGATGTCGGTTAGATGACCGTAATCGCTTGTGAATGAGTTGTTAAGTTGTCGGGCTATACCTTTCGGATAATGCACTATGAGCGGGGTCGCGATGCCGCCTTCGTTAGTAAAATGTTTATATTCGCGGAAAGGAGTACTGCTCATGTTTGCCCAGTTGATGCGGTAACTTTCGTAGGTATCAACTTTACCGTCAAGTTGTTTGCGTTTGCCGCTGCTGATAAATTCGGCGCAGGCACCGTTATCGCTCAAGAAGAAAATGACGGTGTTATCGAGTTCACCGCGCTGTTGGAGTGATGCAATGACCCGTCCTATGCCTTGATCCATAGCGTCGATTTGCGCGGCATAAATAGCCATGCGCATGGCAAACTCGTTTTTGAGAGAATCCGACATATCGTTCCATGCGGGAACATCGGCGTCGCGTGGCGATAAAATGGCGTCGGAAGCGAATAATCCGGCTTCTTTTTGGCGTTTGAAGCGTTCTTCGCGCAGTTTGTCCCATCCTGCTTTATAACGGTCGGCGTACTTTTCGATGTCCTGTTGCAGAGCGTGGAGAGGCCAGTGCGGTGATGTGTAGGCGAGATAGAGAAATAGCGGTTTGTTGTCGAAGTCATGGCGAGAGATAAATGTCGAAGCGCTATCGCTGACGGCATGAGTGAAATAGAAAGAGCCGTCGGTAGGCGATTGGTGCTGTTCGTTGTCGTTAGTGTAATGGACGTCGAAATAGTTTGTTGCTCCTTCAACAATACCGAAATACCTGTCAAAACCGCGTTGCAACGGCCAGTTGTCTTTCACTGCGCCTTTGTTTTGGCGGTCGCTGCCGACGTGCCATTTACCTGTCATGTAAGTAGAATAACCTGCCGAGCGCATCACATCGGCTATTGTAACGCATTGATTATTAAGGTATCCCTGATACGGTGCGCGTTGCATGTCGGCCGCCGCCATCCATCCCATACCGGCTTGGTGAGGATACAGCCCCGTCAGCAGCGAAGCCCTTGTAGGACAACTTCTGGCACAGTTATAGAACTGCCTGTAACGCAATCCGTTATGCGCAAGTCGGTCGATGTTAGGCGTTTCGATTTCGCCGCCGTAGCAACCGGCGTCGGAGTATCCCATATCATCGGCAAGGATGATGATGATGTTAGGTCGTTTGTTTTCTTCGGCGTTGCCGGCGCAGGATGTTACGCTTAACAGCATTCCGGCGATGATGTTTGTTTGTTTCATTGTTGATGGAGTTACATATAAAAATTATCTTCTTCATTGTTTTGCATTTTAAAATTAAAGTGCAAAGATACGATGTTTTTTTTATTTTGCAAAATTTTATTTAAGGTTATACCTTAAATCCGCAAATAATTAAAGTTTGAGCCGCACAATAAACCGTTTTTGAGCCGCAGAAGAAACCAACTTATGCGTTTTTTGCTTAACTACATCATTACGAGGGCGTTAGCGTACAGGGCGTTCGTCATTGGTTGCAGTCCCGCAGGGGACGGCACTTTATTAACCGGCGACTTTAGTCTCCGGTTAGAGCAATCATATCAACAATAGTCCCGCATGGGACGACACTTGGTTGCGCCGCTG
>JAITHS010000307.1 GCA_031279875.1 Tannerella sp. | reverse complement strand
CGGTTTGGAGCTTACGTCCGTCATTATAAGCGTCGGCGCAATCAAGTGTCGTCCCATGCGGGACTATTGTTGATATGACTCTTCTCACCGGAGACTAAAGTCACCGGTTAATAAAGTGTTGTCCCTGCGGGACTGCGAATGCCCTGTACGTTAACGCCCTCGTAATGATGCAATTGAGCGAAAAACGTCATTGCGATTTAATATCAATGATAATATCGGCAACTTCTTCGGGCGTAATATAAGATGTGTCGATTATCAGGTCATAGTTTGACATATCGTCGCAGTCTAATCCGTAAAGGTCGGAATATCTTTTGTTTTCGCTTGCTTTGCGGGCTTTGATATGCTCTGTTGCTTCTTCAAGAGAGGCGTATTTCTCGCTCTTGCGAACCGAGTTTGAATCGCCGATGATGCGTTTGGCCGATACTTCCACATCTGTTTTTAAATAGACTTTCAGCGAGTTAGGAATAAAATGCCATGCAAGTCGCGAATCGACTACAATGTTTTGTTGCTCGCCCAACGCTACGAATGTACGGTCTATTTCGGCATCTATTTCAGGATGCGTTTCGGAGTATTTATTCAGTTCCAAAGTCGTCATCTTATACCTTTCGGCTATCTCGCGCTGTATCTTTCCCGTGTATATATAACTGTAATTAAGACGTTTACACAATATATCGGATACTGTTGACTTGCCACTTCCGAGATCGCCTGTTATTGTTATTATTTTTGACATAAAATTTAATGTTTAGTATTTGCGGTCGGCAAAATAATCCGCCAGTAACAGCAAACTGTTGCGGGCATCGCTGTCGTGCAGGGTGTTGATAAGTTCTTTTGCCTTTGATTTATAGTCGGAAAGCATCTTTTTGGCATATTCTATACCGCCGCTGCGTTTTGCAAAATCTATCAGAGCCGCCACATTATCGGGCGTAAAATCCTGACGTTCAATAATATTACAAAAATGCTCCGCTTCTGCGGATGTGTTGAGCGCATATAGCAACGGTAGCGTTATCTTACCTTCGCGAATATCGTTACCGGTAGGTTTGCCGATAGCAGCATCGTCGTAATAATCGAAGATGTCATCTTTTATTTGGAAGCAATAACCGAGATATTCGCCGAAAGTGCGGCAGGCAGAAATTATTTCCGGCGACGCTCCTGCCGAAACTGCGCCTATCTCGGCACAGACCGAAATAAGCGATGCGGTCTTTTTACGTATCATTTTCATATAATTATCTTCATCGAGACTGTGCCGACCGGCATTGTCTATCTCCATCATCTCTCCTTCCGACAGCGCTCTGCATACGTTTGATACCATATTGACAATAAACAGATTACCCATTTCGCAAGCTTTTTGTAAAGCGCCGGCAAAGAGAAAATCGCCTGTCAGGACAGATATTCTGTTGTCATACACCGCGTTAAGAGATGTCCGGCCACGTCGCTGTTTGGTTTCGTCTATTACGTCGTCGTGGATAAGCGTAGCCGTATGCAGCATTTCAATGACAGCACCGTATTCGATAGCCTGTGGCGTTACTTTACCACATGCCTTGGCAGTCAGCAACAGCAGTAAAGGACGGATACGCTTACCTTTCGTATTCATAATATGCGCGATAGTCGATTGCAACAGAGGAGTCTCGCTGTTAAGAATTTTCAAGAACTCATCTCTGCAAAGGCAAAAAACATCCTTTACAGGCTCCGCAATTTTTAATATTTCTGTCATTCTGTATTGAAATTTACTGCAAAGGTAAACATTTTTTTTAACACAGACAAAAATGTCTGCGCTACGGGCGTTTTCTTACCGACGACAAATAAACTCCTGCGCAGCACAAAACGGTAAGTATCAGGAAAGTAACGCGCATACAGCGCATCAGCAAGGGATAAACTTCAACTGTTATCTGCATTTTGCCGACAAACAGCGACAGCATCATCATCGTTATTCCCATGCTGAAAGCCTGACCTACCTGACGCATTGTGCCGGTTGTTGCCGAAGCCATGCCGAGATGACGTTTCTCAACAGAACTCATTATCACGTTAGTATTAGGTGATGAAAACAGTCCGAAACCGCAGCCGAGTACAAGTAAAACGGTTATCAGCAACCATACCGGCGTTGAAGCTGATATGGTCAGCAAAATACATAAAGATACTACTATCACTGCCATACCGAGAGTGGCGAGTTTTGTTGCGTCGATACTGTCCGACAATCGACCCGCTAACAGCGACAAACTCATCATCGCGACAGGCTGTGATAACAGTATCCAGCCGGCTTGCTGCGGGTCTAATCCCTTAATATACTGCAAATAAAGACTGACAAGAAAACCTATCGCATAAGTAGCCGAATAGTTTATCAGCGCCGCAAACGACGACATTCTGAAAACACGATTGGAAAAAAACATCCTGACGTCAAACATTGGAGCAGAATGTCGCTTTTCAATAAAAACAAACAGTAATAATGCCGGTAATCCGATGACTGTCAACACAATACCTTCAAAAGAAGGAAGCATCGAAACACCCCACAGAATACTGACAAGCGCCCCAGAATAGACCCCCATGCCAAGCATATCGAACTTGCCTGTCTGCTTTTCTTTCCATTCCGATTTGAGCAGCAAAACGATACCCGCAATAGAGATAACGCCCATCAGAGCAGTAATTGCAAAAATACTTCGCCACCCGAAATAATGCGTCAGCATTCCGCCTACAACAGGTCCCGCCGCAAGAGCAAGATACACAACGGCAGTGTTGATGCCGATAACCTTGCCGCGCTCTTCTCGCGGAAAAACATTCATGATGATAGCCATCGTAGTGCCGAACATCATAGCCGTGCCGACGCCCTGCACAAACCTTAACACAAGCAGAGTAGTACCGTCAGTCACAAAAACACACGCAGTCGAAGCCGCAGTAAACAGCGCTATCCCTATCAGCAAAATCTTCTTGTGACCTATTATATCGCCCGCTTTGCCGAAAGGAATTTGCAGCACCGCCGACGGTAACATCATCGCCGTTACAATCCAACTAATAGCCACCGCATTCATACCCAAATCAGTAGATATATCTTTGAGTGCCAGATTAATAGAGTTGCCGCTGAATGGCACCGTCGCACCCGACAAACATAACACCGCAAGGATGGAATATTTATTTTTCATACTGCAAAAGTAATCATTTATCGGAAAAATAACTATCTTTGCACCTCAAAAACGATAAAATTATGTCTTTAAAATGTGGAATCGTAGGACTGCCCAATGTCGGGAAGTCAACATTGTTTAACTGTTTGTCGAATGCGAAAGCGCAGGCGGCAAATTTCCCGTTTTGTACTATCGAACCTAATGTCGGCGTAATTACCGTTCCCGACGAAAGGCTAAACAAACTTGCGCAACTTGTTAATCCCGAACGCATTGTGCCTACTACTGTCGAGATTGTTGACATTGCCGGATTAGTTAAAGGCGCAAGCAAAGGTGAAGGGCTGGGAAACAAATTTCTTGCCAACATTCGCGAAACCGACGCTATTATACACGTCTTGCGATGCTTTGATGACCCTAACGTAGTGCATGTTGACGGCAACGTCAATCCCGTAAGAGATAAGGAAATAATTGATACCGAGTTGCAAATCAAAGACTTGGAAACAATTGAAAGCCGTATCGCAAAGGTTCGTAAACAGGCACAGACAGGCGGCGACAAGCAAGCGAAACAGGCGCTCGAAGTGTTCATACGATACCAGGAAGCGCTCGAAAAAGGACTTAACGCCCGCACTGTAGCGCTCGAAAACAAAGACGAGCAGAGTATTGCGCACGAGTTGTTTCTGCTTACCAACAAGCCCGTGTTGTATGTCTGCAACGTTGACGAAGCAAGCGCCGTCAACGGCAACACTTACGTAGAGCAGGTACGGGCTTCCGCCGGCGCAGAACAGGCTGAAATAATGGTTATTGCGGCAAAAATCGAAGGCGAGATAGCTGAATTTGAGACGTTTGAAGAGCGCGAAATGTTTCTTGCCGAGATAGGACTGACGGAATCGGGCGTCAACAGGCTGATAAAAGCAGCATACAAGTTGCTCGAACTCGAAACGTTCCTCACAGCCGGCCCGATGGAAGTGCGTGCATGGACATACCGTTGCGGCAGCAAGGCTCCGCAGTGCGCCGGCGTTATCCACTCCGATTTCGAGAAAGGCTTTATCCGCGCCGAAGTCATCAAATATGCCGACTACATATCTTACGGCTCCGAAACGGCAGTTAAGGAAGCAGGCAAAATGGCGGTCGAAGGAAAAGAATACACCGTTAAAGACGGAGATATAATGCATTTCAGATTTAACGTATGAAAGTAAGATTCGGCGTTGTCGGCACAAATTTTATTACCGATTGGGTAATAGCGGGAGGACGCGAAGATAAACGCTTCGAACTTACAGCAGTATGCTCGCGCAGTATTGATACCGGACGTGCTTTCGCCGAAAAACATAATATACCGAACGTTTTTACTTCTTTGGAGGAAATGGCTCAAAGTCAATTGATTGATGCCGTTTATATTGCTTCACCCAACGCTTTTCATGCGCATCACAGTATAATATGTATGCGAAACGGCAAACATGTGTTGTGCGAGAAAGCCTTTGCGTCGAATGCCCAAGAAGCACGGCTCATGGTCGAAACGGCGCAACGCAACAACGTAGTCCTGATGGAAGCGATGAAACCGGTTTTGACGCCTGCATTCAAAACTGTTATCAATGCGGTAAAAGAAATCGGCGTCGTAAGAAACTGGTTTTCATGCTTTTGTCAATACTCGTCGCGCTATGACAAATTGAAAGAAGGCATCGTTTTAAACGCTTTCAAACCGGAATTGAGCAACGGTGCGGTGATGGATATCGGCGTCTATACAATATATCCGATGGTAGTGTTGTTCGGTAAACCAAAAACCGTCAATGCGTCGGGCGTCAAACTGCATACCGGCGTTGACGGACACGGCAGCGTCGTTTTTGAGTACAACAACGGCATGACGGCTAACGTAATATACAGTAAAATAGCCGATTCCGACCTCCCGACCGAAATTCAGGGCGAAGACGGTACCATAACATTAGACCGAATCAACATCATCAGCAAAGTAACATTGAAACGTCGCAAAGGCGAACTTACTACCCTGTTTCCCCTGTTTCCACAAAACGCTACCGTTCATAACGAATACTACTACGAAGTTGCCGAATTTATTGACCTCATCCAATCCGGTTGCAGTCAATCATCAGTCAACTCTCACGCTAATTCATTGATAACAATGGAAATAATCGACGAAATCCGACGACAAGTAGGGGTATCGTCAGTAACACAAAACTTATCATAATGGCTCAATTTTCGGACAATTTCTATAAATTAATGTTAAATTTATGTTAAAGAAGTGCGTTCTTAACATAAATCAATGTACACATTAAAAAAAGTCCGTACCTTTGCAGTCGAAAATAAAGCAAAAAGCAAAAAAAAGAAAGTGTTTAGCAAGAAAAGAAAGAAAAAGAAAAATTGATTGGCAAGAAAAAAGACATTGTTTAGCGAAATGAAAAAAAATGTTTATTAAAAATGATATTGTTTAGCAAGATGAATGATGAATGACGTTTAGCATGACAAATGATGAATAACGTTTAGTAAAAAATGACATTGTTTAGCAGTTTTAGAATGATTGTTTAGCATTTATTTATTCTTGCCTTGTTGAAGACATTGTGACCAAAGCGGCTATCCGACAAAATCCAACATTCCTACATACAATATGGGGA
>JAITHS010000243.1 GCA_031279875.1 Tannerella sp. | reverse complement strand
TGCAATCTGCACCGCCCACCTTGCCTCGCAGGAGAAAGTGGAAGAAATTGTTGCTATCGCCGAAAAAGATGCTTCTTCGTGGCGGAAAACTACTGTCGCAGAGCGCCGAACAATCCTCTATAAGGTGGCGGAAAATATCAGCAAAAAACGCGGCGACCTTATCGGCTGTATGGCTGCCGTTACGGGCAAAACGTTTACCGAAGGCGATGTAGAAGTGTCGGAGGCGATTGACTTTTGCCGTTTCTATCCTGTCTCAATGAATACTTTCGACTGTCTCACAACCGTTGAACATGCTCCGAAAGGCATTATTCTCGTCATTCCGCCATGGAATTTCCCGCTTGCTATTCCGGTTGGCGGCTGTGCAGCAGCGCTTGCGGGCGGCAACACGGTGTTGCTCAAACCGGCTACCGTTGCTCTTCCTGTGGCTTGGGAGTTCGCCAAATGCTTTTGGGATGCAGGAGTGCCGAAAGACGCTCTTCAAGTGGTTTGCCCCGCCGAACGCAAGTCTCTTAATTACCTCGGCGCACATAAATCGGTGAAACATATCATTTTAACCGGCAGCACCGACACCGCTTTCCGGTTGCTTGACAATTCTCCGCATACCCCTCTTTCTGCCGAAACGGGCGGTAAAAATGCTATCATCATCACTGCCAATGCTGACCAAGACCATGCCATTCTAAACGTTGTATCGTCGGCTTTCAGCAATGCAGGACAGAAATGCTCCGCTTGTTCGCTACTTTTAGTGGAGAAGAAAACATTTGAAGATGAAGTGTTTAAGTCGAAAATGCGAGATGCCGTAGAAAGCCTTCGCACCGGAAGCGTTTGGAATCCGATTAATTATATCGGTCCGATGATCGACAACAACAACGACAAACTGCAATACGCCATAGAAAACCTTGAAGAAGGCGAATCATGGCTCGTCAAGCCGGAATTTCTCGACAAAAAGAAATATATCCTGAAACCATGCGTGAAATGGGGAGTAAAACCGAACAGTTATACTTTTAAGACAGAACTGTTTGCGCCGCTGCTGTCGGTGGTTTGTATCGATTCTCTCGAACAGGGAATCAAATTCGCCAATTCATCGGAATACGGACTGACAGCCGGTTTGCAGAGCCTTAACGAAGCCGAACGCATGTTGTGGAAAAACAGTATTGAAGCGGGCAATCTTTACATAAATCGTGGCATCACGGGCGCTATTGTCCGACGTCAACCGTTTGGCGGAATGAAACGCTCGGCATTCGGCGGCGGCATTAAAGCAGGAGGACCGAATTACGTTTCATGTTTCTTGAAATTCACCGACAAAGTAACCGATAATCGTCTCGCTACGGCTCAAAAGTCTTATACAGAGGCATTTAATGATATTTTTTCAAAAGAAGAAGATGTCAGTCAAATATATGGCGAAGAAAATAATTTCCGTTATTTGCCGCTGAAAAAGATGTGCGTCAGAATATCGGAAACCGACGATCCGACAGATGCCAAAATGGTTATAGCCGCTGCTCGCTCAACAGGTACGCCATTGATAATCAGTGCTTCCGGCAACATAGCAGGCATTGAAGGCGCAATAATTCAGGATGAAGCCGCGTTCATAGCCGACATGTCAAAATATGAACGTATCCGCGCCCTTTCGCCCGAAAGCCTCTCCGACGCAATATATCAAAAAGCCGCCGAACTCGGTCTGTACATAGCCGACGCCAAACCGCTGACAGAAGGACGTATCGAACTGTTGCACTATTTAAAAGAACAGTCAATAGCCTTTGAGTATCACCGATATGGAAGCATCTTTGGAGAAGAAAAATAACGAATATAAAATGCAATTCCGCAAAGCAAAAATAGAAGACCTGCCTGTAATGATGGGCATAATAGAGGAAGCGCAGGCGTCGCTCAAAGCGCTGGGTATCAACCAGTGGCAAAACGGATATCCGTCGAAAGAGGTCATCGAAAACGACATAAACAACCACAACGCATACGTATTGACCGACAACAACACAATAACAGGTATGGCAACGGTAATCTTCAACAACGAGCCGACATACGACGTTATCTATAACGGTAAATGGTTGAGTATCAATGACTTTGTAGTAGTTCATCGTCTCGCTGTATCCGAAAAAGAGAAGAAAAAAGGTATTGCGTCAAAAATCATCGGCGAAGTATCGCGGCTGGCTAAAACGAAGAATATCAGCAGTTTCAAGATCGATACCCACGAGGGAAACTACCCGATGCAACGAATGCTGATGAAAAACGGCTTCGTCAAATGCGGCACAATAATACTCAAAGACGGCAATCCCAGAATAGCATTGGAAAAACTAATTTAAAAACATATCAACTATGAACAGAAATTTTATTACTTTATTAATTGCAAGTATCATACTGTCAGGCAGTTTACTTGCTCAACAAAAGGAAAACATTCCGACACTCGACAATCCGATGTCGGTTTCGTATTTGAAATCACATCTGAAAAAATCACATCCCAGATTAGTTCTTAATCCGTCTCTCGAAAGCATGGTAAAGAAGAAAATCAAATCCGACCCGGTAGTAAAAAACTATTATGAGGCAATCAAACTAAATGCAGACAAGGTGTTACAAAAGCCTTATCTTCAACGTGTTATGACCGGCCGCAGATTGCTTTCCGTATCGCGTGAAATGCTTTATCGCGTTAATATGCTCGGTATGGTTTACAGGATTGATAAAGATCCTGTGATGCTTGAAAGGCTTAATAATGAGATACTTGCTGTATGTGATTTTACCGACTGGAACCCCTCTCACTATCTTGACGTGGGCGAAATGTCACTGGCGGTGGCTTTGGCAATTGACTGGGGAGCCGACAAATTGCCTGCCGCAACTGTCGAAAAGGCTATTAACGCATTGATTACCAAAGGTATAAATCCGAGTTGGGAGAACGAAAGCAAAAACGCAGGCTGGGCTTACGGTGGTAACAACTGGAACCAGGTCTGCAACGGCGGCATGATAGCAGCGTCGATTGCTATTGCCGAAAAAGACCCTGCTCTGGCTGCTAAAACTATTCAACGTGCACTCGACGGCATCCCCAACGCTCTGGCAGCATATTTGCCCGACGGAGTTTATCCCGAAGGTTCGACCTACTGGGATTACGGCACCGGCTTTTCGGTCATAACATGCGCCATGCTCGAAAGCGCCTTCGGAACTGATTTCGGACATACCAAACACAGCGCCTACATGGCAAGCGCTATGTACAGATTGATGATGAACGCGCCCTCCGGTTACTATTACAACTTTGCCGACTGCGGAGACAGTCGCGGCAAAAACGCCGATACCGAACTGGCATGGTTTGCCTCCAAAACCGGTAACAAGGCGTTTTTTGAGAGAGATCGACTGCTCATACCGGCAAATGAGATGAGTACGTTGTCAAGAATAGGCGGTGCGGCGCTGGTATGGATAGCGCAGTTTAAAGAAACACAGGGCGAAGCCGTTCCGACGGTATGGTACGGTCGCGGCGCCAATCCGATTGTAATTTTTACCGGCAACGACGGCTACTATTTCGGCGGCAAAGGTGGACGCGCTACTACCAGCCACGGCAATATGGATGCCGGCTCGTTTATATTTGAAACCGACAGCATCAGATGGGTCATTGACCCCGGAAATCAAGATTATAATACCCTCGAACAGACAGGCTTTGACCTTTGGAGTAGTCGCCAAAACAGCCAAAGATGGACGCTGTTGACGAAAAACAATTACGGACACAGCACGCTAACGGTTAATAATCAACTACATATCGCTAACGGACAGGCAACTCTTGTTGAAGTCGGCGAAGGCTCGCAACCGTCAGCCGTTTTTGACATAACGGCTCCATACGGCGACCTGCTCAAAAGCGCCAAACGTACATTTACAAAGGATAGTCCGACATCACTCCTCATTACCGACCAAATTGAGACATCGCCGAAAACAGAGGTTATATCGTGGCAGTTGATGACCGTCGCCGACGTCGAAATCGTTAAAGGCGGCGCCATACTTCGTCAGGGCGGTAAATCTCTTAAAATCAACAATATATCGCATCCCGATTATTTGCTGTCGGTCATCTCGCTCGATCCTGCCCCGCTGGCTCTCGACAGAAAGATTAAAGGTCTGAAACGCATAGAACTGATTATTCCTGCATGGACTTTCCAAAACGGTAAAGGCGATATCAAAATACAATTAACAAAGTAAATCAACAAATGTTT
>JAITHS010000222.1 GCA_031279875.1 Tannerella sp. | reverse complement strand
ACGTCATTGCGAGGAACGAAGCAATCCAGAAATTACAGGATTGCAGGAGAGGCAGGATTTACAGGTTTTTATCTGGATTGCTTCGTTCCTCGCAATGACGAATGCCCTGTACGTTAACGCCATCGCAATGACGAATGCCCTGTCAGCCGCTACGTTCCCTTTTTTATTTTTTTTGCGGATTTTATGTATGTCTATGTCGAAAAAAAATGGTAACTTTGCAATCTAATTCTTAATTCTTAATTAAAAAGATGATCAACTCCGAATTTGTCATACGAACGAAAGAATTATTGCCTGACGATTACGAAGCGCTGTTTGCTGCTATTGATACCGAGCCGCCTGTAAGCATAAGGTTTAACAGATATAAAGCATCCGGCACGGTTGATTATAAGCCGGTACTGTGGTGCGACAGGGGATATTATTTGCCCGAACGCCCGTCGTTTACTTTCGACCCGCTGTTTCATGCCGGAGTGTATTACGTTCAGGAAGCGTCATCGATGTTTGTAGAGCAGGCTTTTAAAACAATTCTTGCCAGTGAAGGCAACGCAGGGTTGAGCGTTCTTGATCTTTGTGCTGCGCCCGGAGGCAAATCAACGCACATACTCGACCTTTTGCCCGACAACAGCCTTCTTGTGGCTAACGAAATAATACGCAGTCGCTGCGCCATACTTGCCGAAAACATCGCCAAATGGGGCAATCCGAATGTAATTGTTACTAACAGCGCACCGGCACGATTTGCGAAAGAGAAGGGATTGTTTGACGTCATTATTGCCGACTTGCCTTGTTCGGGCGAAGGGATGTTTCGTAAAGACCGTGTAGCCCGTAAGGAGTGGAGCGTTGATAATGTGTTGATGTGTGCCGACCGTCAGCGTCATATCGTCAGCGATGTATGGCAGGCTCTCAAACCCGGCGGCCGACTGATTTACAGCACCTGTACTTTCAATACCGAAGAAAATGAGGATAACGTTTCCCGCCTCGCTTCCGAACTCGGCGCCGAAGTGATTGATATTCCTGTTAAGCCGGAATGGAACATTGTCGGCGCGCTGAAACATGACATTCCTGCTTACCGTTTCTTTCCTCATCGCACGCGAGGAGAGGGTTTCTTTCTGGCTATGATGAGAAAAAACGGCTCGGCGACGGGAAGAGTACAGAGCGAAATCTCCCGAAAGATTCAAAACTTATGTAATACGTATTACGTTCCGTCGGCCGCGTCGGTTTTGAGTACGGCATACGACCGCAATTCCATGCCTGCAATAGACCTTTCTTATGACCAAGCCATCAAATACCTCCGTCGCGAAGCGTTGATATTGCCGACCGACGTTCCAAAAGGTTATATTACCGTTACATATCAGGGTCATCCGTTAGGTATTGTCAAAAACATCGGTTCGCGTGCCAATAATCTCTATCCGATAGAGTGGAGGATAAGGGATCAATTAAAAATTAAAAATTAAAAATTACGAATTACGAAACAGCGTTCGGCGTTAGCCAATTACGAATTTAAAATGTTTGTTTATATCCACTATTTTGCCAAAAAAAATGACGAGGAATCAACGGACTTGTTGAGGCTTTGAAATATTTTGATATGCCGGAAGGTAAAATTATTACTCTCAACTCTCAACTCTGTATTTAAAACTCTTCCCTTTCAGTTCTTCATTTGCCTTCACTATCTTATTTTTAAGATTTTCTTTGTAGGCGGTGAGTTTCATTCCGAGAGCGTGGTCGTTGACGGCGAGGATTTGAGCAGCAAGGATTGCGCCGTTGAGAGCGCCGTTGATGCCGACCGTTGCGACAGGTATTCCCGGCGGCATTTGTACGATAGCCAGCAAAGCATCCATGCCACCGAGAGTTGAGTTTATCGGCACTCCTATCACCGGAACGGTTGTCATTGAGGCGATTACGCCGCACAGATGAGCCGCCATTCCCGCCGCGCCGATGATTACTTTGATACCGCGCGGAGCAGCTCCGTGCGCAAATTCGGATACTTCTTCGGGCGTTCGGTGAGCCGACAAGGCTTTCATTTCAAACGGTATCTCCATTTCTTCAAAAAAAGCGGCAGCCTTTTCCATCACCGGATAATCCGATGTGCTGCCCATAATTATACTTACTGTTGGTTTCATATTATTTTAAATTTCTTTTCGCATTCTGGCGACAGGTATGCCGAGTTGTTCGCGATATTTGGCTACTGTTCTGCGGGCAATGATAAAGCCTTTCTCTTTGAGGATGTTAGTTAAAACATCGTCGGTAATGGGAACGTTCTTGTCTTCCGTTTCGATTGCTTCTTTGATAGTCTGTTTGATTTTGCGCGTCGAGACTGTCTCGCCGCTCTCGGTACGTGCCGCTTCGGAGAAGAAAAACTTCAACGGCAGCACCCCAAAATTGGTTTGTACATACTTGCTGTTGCTAACGCGCGAAACGGTCGAAATGTCGTAATGAGTCATCTCAGCCAAATCTTTTAGTATCATAGGTTTCAATTTGCTTTCATCGCCGGTAAGAAAAAACTCCTGCTGCGTCAGCATGATAGCTTCCATAGTTCGTCGAAGAGTTTCCTGCCGTTCTTTGACGGCGTTGATAAAGCCCTGTGCGGCGTCGATTTTCTGTTTAACGAAAACAATGGCGTCGCGCATGTCGGACGTCTGATTAATCTTGTTGCCGACATAATCTTTCAACAAATCGGAATACTCTTTGTTGACACGCAAATCGGGAATATTGCGATTGTTAAGCGTCATGCTCAATTCGCCGTTAAAAGTATCGACAATAAAATCCGGTATTACACGGTTCATAATAGTAGTCATCGAATCGTCCCAGTTGCCGCCCGGCTTGGGATTAAGCGAGGTAATAACTTTTATGACGTCTTTCAAATCATCTTCGCTGATGTTTAGACTGTCGCAAATACGGTCATATTTTTTGTGAGTAAAATCGTCGAAATAATCTTGCAAAACGTCTTTTGCCAGCAGGCGGACAGGGTCGTTAGTACCCTTTTGAAGTTGCAGCATCAGGCATTCGCGCAGGTCGAAAGCGCCGACGCCCGGAGGGTCAAAACCCTGAATGATATGTACTATTCGTACAATTTCGCTTTTCGGCGCATCGTATCCTGTCTGAAAAGCGATGTCGTCGGATATTGCAGTGCAATCTCGCCGGAGATAACCGTCATCATCAATATTGCCGATGATATATTCGGCTATTTTGAAGTCGTTATCCGACATGTCGCAAGTTTTGAGTTGCTGCATCAGATAGTCGGTCAAAGACTGCTCATCGCTGCTCATAAACGCTTCCTTGCGCTCTTGACGACTGTTCATCTCAGCAAGTTTGTATGCAGGAATATCATCTTCCGTCATATAGTCTCCAAGCAGGAAGTCTTCGTTATCCGCCTCTCGGTCGCTGTCGGTTTCGGTTTCGTCGAGGTTAAGCTCATCCTGCGTGTCGTTACTCGCCTCACGTCCTTCTTCAAGAGCCGGATTTTCGTCCAATTCGCTCCTGATACGGTCTTCGATTTCAAGTACCGGCAGTTCCAACAACTTGACGGCAAGCATCTGTAAGGGCAATATTCGCTGCTGCTGTTTGAGATTTTGTTTATGTTTTAAAGCCATAATGTTATCTTTATGCGTCTGCAAAAATAACGATTTTTCTTTGAATAATGAAAAAATTGATAACTTTGCCGTTTCTATATGCAAAAAAATATGGCTCGGTTTTTGAAAGACGGCAGGCTGTTGTTTTCTGCCATAGCGACGCTTTTTATCGGACTAACCTGTACATCAGCCGACTTCGTTACAATTCCCGTAGCGAGTTTGTGGGATGCGGCTGTCGTTTTCGCGCAATGGGCGATAGTGATGATTGCTTTATTCCCTGTTATTCACCTGATTACGCTCAATAGATACGTTTTTGCCGTGTTTTTTCCGATTGTATGTTTGCTGTCGGGTGTTCTGACATGGTTCAGATATACAACGGGTACTGTGCTGACTACCATGATTTTAGATGCTACTTTCGACAACGATATACGCATTTCCGCAGAACTGATGTCGCCCGGACTTTTCGTTATTGCTGTGGCGAGTTTACTTGCCGGTATGCTGTTTGCTTTCTACCGCTTTCGGAAGTTTGGTCTTAACCGGTATCTGTGGTGGCATTTGGCGCTTGCAATTATCTGGTTATGTGGCGCATACAGTCATTGGAAGATACGGCTGCCGGTTGCCGAAAAGATACCGACAAACCTCTATTTTGTTACTTCACGTTATCTTGCCGAGAAGCGTATCTATCTGAAAACCAGACCTCCGCTGGGCGAAAATATCACCTGCGGGGAAAACCGGCCGCTTGTAATCTTTATTTTAGGGGAATCGCTGCGCGCCGACCACTTGCAAATCAATGGTTATGAGCGCAATACAACGCCATGTCTGGCAGCAGAAGACATCATTTCGTTTCCAAACATTTATTCCGAAGGGGTTATAACAAATGTCAGCCTGCCGACAATCCTGACACGGGCGGATGGTATTCATCCCGAACGTGCTGATAATGAGCGTTCTTTCGTCGATTTATTCAAACGCTGCGGCTATCATACCGTCTGGCTTGCCAATCAGGAACCGGCCGACAGTTACGTTTATTTTATGCAGGAATGCGATACGCTGATTTACGGCAATATCAACAAGTCGTCATACGTCTTTGATTGTTGGACGGATGAAGTGTTATTGCCTGATTTTGAAACGTTTACGCGCAATTCCGACACCAGCCGCCTCATCATCCTGCACACGATAGGTTCGCATTGGTACTATAACTCCCACTATCCTGCTGATTTCAAGCATTTTACTCCAATAACCGAAAGTAAAATCGTATCTTCCAACACCCGCGAGCAGATGGTCAACTCCTACGACAACACCGTATTATACACCGATTTTTTTATCTGCAACATAATCAATCGTTTACGTGCCGCAAACGCCATAATAATATATCTCTCCGACCACGGAGAAGCATTAGGCGAAGACGGACGCTACCTGCACGCCTTTGACGCCCCCGCAGCTCATAATCCGGCATGTTTTGTCTGGATGTCACAACAATACAAAGTTTTGTATCCCGACCGCTACAAATCGTTGTCAGACAATTGTTTACGCCGGTATGACACTGATTTTCTCTTCCACACAATCCTCGAAAGCGCTAATATTCAATCCGATGTAATTGAACCGGAAAAGAGTTTGTTTAACCCCTTAATAATCAATCAATGAGGACAGTAATTATCGGTTCGGGAAATGTGGCGACGGCTATGGCTGTGGCAATGCAGGATGCGGGATTTGATATAATTCAGGTTTTCAGTCGCACGGAAGAAAATGCCGCCGCGCTGGCAGAAAAGATTGTCGGTTCAACGGCAAAAACAAACATTGCGGAAATAACTGCTTCTG
>JAITHS010000212.1 GCA_031279875.1 Tannerella sp. | reverse complement strand
AATTACTGGTTCGCCACCGGAACGCCTACTTTTTTAGTTAAAATGCTCAAAAACATACGTTTTGATATTTCCAATCTCGAAGAAAACATCACGATTGATGCTGATTCGATAATGGATTATCGCTACGAAAACATTGACCCCGTGCCGGTTATGTATCAAAGCGGGTATCTGACAATCAAGAGTTATGACAAATTTTTCAACGAATACACGCTCGGATACCCGAACGAAGAAGTGAAATACGGCTTTTTGAAAGAACTGCTGCCCGAATATCTTAACGGACTGCCGACTACCGAATTTGACGTGCGAAAGTTTTGTCGCGATCTGATGGCAAACAACGTCAAACAGTTTATGCTACGCCTGCAAACGGCGTTTAGCGATATTCCTTTCGACCTCGAAAACAAAACCGAAAAGCATTATCAGACAATATTTTACCTGCTCTTTAAGATGATGGGACAGTTTATCAAAACCGAAGAACACAGCTCGGCAGGCAGTAGCGATGCCGTTGTAGATTTGCCTGAAAGAATTTATATTTTCGAGTTCAAACTCGACGGCAATGGCACTGTCGAAGAAGCCCTCAAACAGATTGATACAAAAGGTTACGCAAGGAAATACAAACTTTCGGGCAAAGAAATCATTAAAATCGGCGCAGTTTTTGACAACGAAAAACGAACCATAAAAGAGTGGGAGGCGAGAAATTAATTATGAATTATGAATTATAAATTATACCCCCCCCGACATGTATGGAAAAAATGTTGCATTATATCTGGAAGCATAGATTGTATCCGAGCGACGAGTTCAGGACGCATGACGGAGCGCTGATAACAGTCATTGACCCCGGTATCTATAATACCGACGCCGGTCCTGACTTTTTTAACGCAAAAATACGCATCGGTACAACGGTGTGGGTCGGAAATATCGAAATTCATAACCGCGCTTCCGACTGGATTCTGCATCGACACGACCGCGATAAAATGTACGACAATGTTATTCTGCACGTTGTAAGACATGACGATTGCAAGGTTTATTACACTAATAACGTGGAAGTCAGGCAAGTAGTATTGCCGGTGCCGGTTAATGTGGAAACTAATATCGAATGGCTGCTGTCGCGCGATACCCCTGTACCTTGCGAAGGAAATCTGTTCAATATTCCGGCGATATACCTTTCCGACTGGCTTACAACGCTTCTTATGGAACGCCTCGAACGCAAAACACAAGACGTTGAAATGCGCCTCTCGCTTAATTCAAAAGACTGGAACGAAACGTTTTACATCACTCTGATGCGTAATTTCGGCTTCGGAACAAATAGTGATATCTTCGAAATGCTCGCCAAAAGTTTGCCGTTCAAGCATATCCTCAAACATCGCAATAATCCGCTTCAAATCGAAGCGCTCTTTTTCGGACAGGCAGGGTTGTTGGATGATGTTTCGATATCCGACCCCAGTAGAGGTTTTGAACCTTTCGGGAACTACGCAAATGAATTGCGCACTGAGTATTCCTTTCTCCGCAAGAAATACAACTTGCAGCCTGTCAGCGGTTTCCTGTTCCGCAATCTGCGTACACGTCCGGTAAACTTTCCACACGTGCGTCTTGCGCAGGCGGCAGCGGTGTGGACGCATAATGACCTGTTGTTCTCAAAAATCCTCGAAACCGAAGACCTCGTAGCCTTGCGCAAATTTTTTAATGTCGAGCCATCTCCTTACTGGTCAGAGCATTACAACTTTAATACTGTTCATAAAAAAGACAATTCTTGTGTCAGGCGCAAATCCATCGGCGCTAATGCCACTAACATCATCCTTATCAATACCGTAGCCCCCATACTTTTTGCTTACGGGAAGATAAAAAAGCGCGACAATTACTGCGAGCGAGCCTTACGTTTGCTCGAAAAAATCCCCGCCGAACGTAATGCTATTGTTACTCTTTTCGGCAACGCCGGTGTTAAAGCCGACAATGCAGGCGACAGTCAAGCCCTCATCCAGTTGCAGCGCGAGTACTGCGAAAAGAAAAAATGCCTCTACTGCCGTATCGGATACAGAGTTTTAGCCGATATTATGAAGTCTTATTCCTGATTGAGCGTGAACCGTTTGAAATCGGTACAAGTCAGATGCTTTTTGGCAAGGAGTTCTTTTACTGTTATTTTGCCTGCATCTTCGCCGCCGCCTTCGTATTTCTGTTCAAGAAGGGTGTATTCCTTGTAGAATTTTGCCATACGACCGTTTGCGATACCCATAACTTTCTGTTCCGACAGCGTTGCTGCTTTTTCTTCGGATACGGTTTTACGGATTTCGCGGGCTTGTGCTGCCTGTTCGGCGGTTATCCACCCTTTTGCTTGGTTTGAATCAATATGGTCGTCGCTGTCAACGTGGGCGGGGTTGATGCCTGCCTTGCGGAGTGCTGCTTCGACTTCTTTTGCGACAAGTTCGGCTTTGGTTTTTTCGATTGCTACTGCAAGTTCATTGTCTTTAACCTTCTGTGGTACAGCGCTTTCGTCAATTGCTACGGGCGACATTGCTGCGATGTGCATTGCTATGCCGTGGATTGTTTCATAATCTGCGTCTTTTTCGGCAAAGGCTACAATGGTTGCGAGTTTGTTGCCGGGGTGGATGTAAGATGTTACCGTACCGCCGCTAACAAACAAATAGTCAGCCATTTCCATCTTTTCGCCGGTAATGCCCGAACGGTCTGTGATGAGTTCGGATACACTCCGTCCGTCAACCGTGAGGGCTGTCAGCGCGTCGAGTGTTTCCGGTTTATTTTCCATTGCCTTGTCGAGGATTGATTTTGTCAGGGCGATGAAATCGGCGTTTCTTGCTACGAAGTCTGTTTCGCATTTTACTGCTGTTATTGCTGCAAAGCCGTTTTCTGCTGCGGCGAGGACGCATCCTTCGGATGCTTCGCGGTCGGAGCGTTTAGCGGCTACTGCCTGTCCTTTTTTGCGGATTATTTCCATCGCTTTTTCAAAGTCGCTTTCTGCTTCGATAAGTGCGTTTTTACAATCCATCATTCCTGCTCCGCTCATCTTGCGGAGGTGAGTTATATCTGCTAATGTTACTGCCATAAAAAATTAAGAATTAAAATTTAAGAATTAAGAATTTTCGGGGTCTTCTGCGGGAGCGGGAGCTGGAGCGGGAGCGGGGGAGGGGGCATCCGTTTCGGCGTCATTGGTT
>JAITHS010000178.1 GCA_031279875.1 Tannerella sp. | reverse complement strand
GACGGCATAACAATTGCCAACAGCGGCTCAATCCCTCTTGTAAGCCCCTTTGAGCGTTACCAAACAGCCACACCCGATACCAAATCATCCGGTCTCGGTCTTTCGATAGTAAAATCCATTGCCGATATTTATGGCCTCAATATCAAGTATATACACAACGGAATGCATGTTTTTGAGGTAAAAACCGCTTTCGATTCAAAAATAGTCGCCGATGATATATAACGGCACATTTGTCATCCGGCTTTCTTCTCTGTAATCGGATAGAGATGTGCGGATTGCTCTTTCGGGCTTGTATTTTTCGCAGAAAAACTTGAAACTTTTTGCCTGTAAATTTTCGGTAGCCTTTACTTCTATCGGCGTTATTTCTCCTTTGTGCTGAATCACAAAATCTACTTCATTGGTGCTTTTTTCATTTGTCCAATAACCGATATAGTCTATCTCTGCGGCTTTAAGCTGCTGCATTACAAACTGTTCCGTGAAAGCGCCTTTATATTCCTCAAAAAGAGCATTGCCATTGATAATCGTTTTCGCGTCTAAATGCGATTTTGCCGCGAGCAGTCCCACATCGTTGAAAAACAGTTTGAATGCCGACATATCCTGATAGGCAATCAGCGGCATTGAAGGCTTGGATATGCGGAAGGTTTTCAGCAAGATACCGGAACTGACTAACCATTGAATTGCTAACTCAAAATCTTTTGCTCTTGCCCCTTCTTTTGCCACGCCATATACAAATTTTTTGTTTTCTTTCGCTAACTGCGCAGGAATACTGCCCCAAGCCATATTCAGGCGCGGCACAATTTCGTAAGGTGCGTGCTTTGAAAAATCGCTTTCGTAAGTTGCAAGAATGGCATTTTGAATCTGTTTTACCTTTTGCCAATCACGGTTTGCCGCAAAATCTGCCACCACTTCGGGCATTCCTCCAATGAACAGATAATATTTTAAATTTTCTTTAAAATATCCTTTGAAAACAGGCAACATATCCCACTGTTTTTTCTCCAAAATTTGCGCCAATCCGTTTTCGTTCATTGCCAAAAGAAATTCGTAGAACGACATCGGACATAGGTACATGAAATCGACTTTCCCCACAGGAAACGATACTTTGTTGTGCAAATTCATTCCGAGCAGCGAATCCGACGCAATAATGTGATATTCAGGCGCATTTTCACAGAAATACTTCAACGAAGTAAGTCCTTTGGGCGCCGACTGAATTTCATCGAACACAATCAATGTGTTTGTAGCATCAATTTTTACTTGAAAAAACGCCTCTATGGTAGTTATTATACGTTTAGGATTCAAATCCTGCAAAAAAAGGTCTTGCAGTTGTATCTCGTTTTCAAAATTGATATAAACCATTTGTTGAAATTCAGTTTTGCCAAACTCCTTTATCAACCAGGTTTTGCCAACCTGCCTTGCTCCCTGAACAATAAGCGGCATTCTGTTTCTGCTCATTTTCCATTCAATCAATTGCTTAATCTTTATCCTGTACATTTTATCCATGACTTTTTGTTTGTTAATACGATTTTATCCATGACTTTTTGTGGTATTTCACACTTTTTTCCAGATAAAAGTACGGCAAAGATAGTTTTTATTTCTGTAATTTTCGAATATTTTTTGTTTTTGTGAAATAATTCGTAAATTTGTGGCGTTATTTAATTAATTATATGAAAAGGAAAGTATTGATTTTTATGCGGAATGTTTTCGTAATGATGATGTTATGTGCTGTTGTAACGGCACAGGAAAGCGCACAGTGGCGCGGAGAACATCGCAACGGTATTTACAGCGAACAAGGTTTGCTGAAAACTTGGGCTGAAAACGGCCCTGCTATGATCTGGGAAACGCTTGATGCCGGTAAAGGCTATTCAAGTCCGGTAATATCCGGTAATCGCCTGTATATAACAGGCTTAAATGAAGACGGCGACAAGGAAATTTTCTCCGCCTATGAACTCGACGGTAAGAAAATTTATTCCAAAGAGTACGGCGCACCGTGGAAACAGTCTTATCCCGACGCACGCACCACGCCTGCTATCGTTAACGGAAAGGCCTATGTGATAAGCGGTTCCGGTGAAATAGTGTGTTTCAACATCGCCGACGGCGCAGTAGTATGGACGGTTGACGGCGGCACGGTTTTTGAACGCAAAACAGGCAACTGGGGAACATCCGAATGCCCGTTAGTGTTTGATAATAAGGTTATCTACACTCCGGCAGGCGAACAAACAACTATGGTAGCGCTCAATGCCGCAACCGGCGAAACGGTCTGGAAAAGCCCACCGCTCGGAGATGTGGGCGCTTATGTGTCGCCGATTTTGATTAACTACAAAGGTAAACGGCAGATTGTCGGCGGTACGGGAGTAAATTTCTTCGGCGTTGACCCCGAAACAGGCGATATTGAGTGGAAATTCGACGAATGGCAAGAACCGCCGCGTGAAGGCGGAGACCGTCCGCGACGACCGCAAGGCAATGACTCTCTGCGACAGCGACCGCAAGGAGACCGCCCGCAAGGTGGAGACCGTCCGCAAGGCGACCGTCCGCGACGACCGCAAGGCAAAATAGCCCCCAACTCACCGCTATACCAAGACGGACAAATATTTTTTAGCCAGGGTTATAACATGGGGTCATACATGCTAAAACTTAACGACGACCTCAAAGGCGTAACTTTATTGTGGAAAAATCCCGATTTCGATACTCATCACGGAGGTTATGTCCTCTTTAACAATACGATATACGGTTCGAACTGGATCAACAACAATCAAGGAAACTGGCTTGCAATTGACTGGTACACAGGCGAAACAAAATACGACAACGCATGGGAAGGCAAAGGCAAAGGCTCAATTATCGCTGCCGACGGTTTGCTCTACTGCTACGACGAACGACGAGGTACGGTAGGATTAGTCAATCCGACGACCGACAAGTTCGACGTTGTAAGCGAATTTCGCATCACGCAAGGCGAAGGGCCTTACTGGGCGCATCCGGTTATCAACAACGGCATCCTATACATGCGGCACGGAACAGCTCTGCTGGCGTTTAATCTCAAACAATAAGTTTTGAACATTTTGAACAAAAAACTCAACATAATAACTGCCTCTGTAATAGTGATTTATATCGCTATGATTGTCGGCTGGCATTTATATAGGACAGATCGACACATTACGCTTCAAGTGCCGGGAGCCGACAACCGGCCGCCCGAAACCGAACGCAAAGCCAATGATGTGCGGATAGGTGAGTTTTTTATGCGCTATGAAGATATAACATCCTCATTAACAGGAAAATGGGGATGTTTCAGAGGTAGCGATTTTTCAAATATCGTGCGGGCAACGGAAAAAATATCTTACAGCGGAAATGATTATCCCGAACTGTGGAGCGTTACAACAGGCGAAGGTCATGCGGCGCCGGTGATTTACAACGGTTTAGTGTATTTACTCGATTATGATGAGACGCTCAGCTCCGACATGCTGCGATGCTTTTCGTTGGAAACGGGCAAAGAACAGTGGCGACGCTGGTATCGCGTTCCGATGAAACGCAATCATGGATTTTCGCGTACAGCACCCTATGTATCAAATGATTATGTGATAACGCTCGGACCGCAAGGACATCTGATGTGCTGCAATCCGAAAACCGGCGATTTGCTGTGGACACATGACCTGCAAAAAGAATATCAAACGGAAGTTCCGTTCTGGTACGCCGGTCAATGCCCGCGAGTTGACGATGGAGTTCTTGTGGTGGCAACGGCAGGCAACGAAACACTGCTCGCCGGTATCGATTGCAGTACCGGCGAAACCGTCTGGAAAACGCCTAACACGCTGAATTTCAAGATGTCACACTCATCCGTCACACCCATGACTATTCACGGCAAGCAAACCTACGTCTATGCCGGTATCGGAGGCGTATGCGGCGTATCTGCCGAAAAATCCGAGCGAGGCAAGTTGCTTTGGCATCAAACTAAGTGGAAACCGTCGGTCATAGCGCCTTCTCCGATACATCTGACCGGCGGAAACATCTTTCTTGTAGCAGGTTACGGAGCGGGCGGAGCAATGCTCAAAGTAGATATGAACGGCTCGCAGTGGACGGCAACGATCGTCGAACAGTATAAAGCAAACGAAGGTTTGTCAAGCGAACAGCAAACGCCGATACTTTATAACAACCTGATATACACAGTATTACCAAAAGACGGCGGAAGCAATCGCGGCAAACTTGTATCATACGCGCCTGCCGACCTGCACAAACCTGTTTGGTCGTCGGGCGCAGACGAGCGTTTCGGATTAGGTCCGTATGTGATTATCAACGACCGAATATTTGTGTTCAAAGACGACGGCGAACTATATGTTTACAAAATAGAAGCATCTAACAATCTTGTGCTGGAGCGCCGTCAACGGATAATGGAAGGCATAGATGCTTGGGGACCAATGGCTTACGCCGACGGATTTCTTATAGTTCGCGATGCTCATAATGTTAAATGTTTGAAAATTAGTTGAATGACATGGAAAAAATAACAAGAAAAAAATTTTTGAGGGCTTTCGGTACGCTACTGGCAGGAGGAAGTGTTGTCGGCGTTACGGGAGTAGTTGCTAATAAGGGTTTTAAGCCTGCTTACGACGCTTCACAGTCGGGGTCGGAAACGGTCGCCGACAATAGTTATATGTCGCCTTATCGACAAATTGCTTCGTTTCAGACCGACGGTGAAATTGAAGCTTTCGACGAATATAAGGGGAATTTGTATGTCGCAACATGCGGAAAAGTATTACTAACAAACAGTTACGGCAAATCAATCGCCGAATTGCCCATTAATAACGGAGATAACGTCCGCGACATGGCAGTTGACGATGATGGCGTGTGGCTGCTTCATCCCAAATCGGTACGGTTGCTTTCGCACGAAGGCGTTCAAATTCGCACATGGGAAGCGTGTAGCGACATGTCCGACTATTGCTCAATGGCGATTGCGGACAACTGCGTTTTCGTTACCGACAAAGAAAACAAAAACATCGTCAAATACACACGTAACGGGGATTTGGTCAAGTTTATCGAAAGTCCGAACCGTTTTATCATCCCCAGCCTGACTTTCGCAATAGGATACGCCAAAGGTATGCTTTACTGCTCTAATTCGGGCAGACATCAGATTGAGAAATACACGCTCGACGGTGAATACAAGGGCTGTTTCGGTACGGCGGGCAGCAAACCGGGAGCGTTCTGCGGATGCTGTAATCCGGTACACCTCACATGTACCCAAACAGGCGAAATCATAACCTCCGAAAAGGGCGTACCACGTATCAGCTGTTTCAGCGACGACGGCATTTTCCGTAGCGTCTTACTCGACGGCAAAGCGCTCGGAGGCGGCTTCAAATCCTACGAAACCAAAATATCCGGCGACAAAATATTCGCCGCCGCTAAAAACAAAATCACATATTACCGTTACGACTCTCAACTCGCCGCCGTAGGAGCATGTGGGGATTGCGGAGTGGAATGTCCGCTGAAGAATTAAGAATTAAAAATTACCGGAAACCGCTTGCAGGGTTTGAAACCGCTGCAAGGGTTTGGGGAAAGGCGCACTGCAAACCGCTTGCAGGGTTTAAAACCGCTGCAAGGGTTTGGGGTAAGGTTCTCTCAACTCTCAACTCAGTACCGTATAATGCTGTAAACGGCGAGTTCGAAGAGGCGGGTTTGGTTGTAGCAGTAGAGGCGGATGCGGGTGGTGGTGATGGGTTCAAAGGAGGCGCCGTAGAGCGGGTCGGTGTTGCCGGTTACTTCGTGGACGTCGAGCCAAGCGCCGTCGTTCCATACTTGGAGTTTCATTCGTGCGATAGGATTGCCGTAGCCGCTTCCTTGTCCGTTCCATGTTTTGAAACTGCTGACGGTATATTCGCCCAGCAAGTCGATTTCGAGCCAGTGTTCACCGTTAGCCGTCGAAACCCAGCGGCCGGAAGTATAAGCCGTATTGCCGTCAACGGCGTTTTGGGGCTGTTGGGTGGGTTCGGTGGGTGTCAGGATGTCGCTACAAGTAACGGGTTTACCCTGCGCCACGTTAGTAATTTGAACTATCGGGATGCGTTCGGCGGTGGTACGGAAAGTATCGATAGCAGTCGGTTCGGGCAGATACAATGTTTGAAACGAGAGACCTTTTGAGAAATCGACGTTTTGTAATTTGATTTCGGTACCGGCGTCGGGGAAGAATGCGGTGATGGTTTTGTTGTCGAGGTTGGTGTAGGTCATCTCGATACCGACTTCTTCGTTCGACGATGCGCCGGAGAATACTACCGTAACGTCGTTGTCGGCAACTTGCGTTTCTATCACGCTACGGCTGAGGATTCTGTCCTGATATTGCTGTCCGTAAACGTTGATGAGCGTTTCAAAAACAACAGAGCGGTGTCCGCGATTGTCGTGCGAGAAGAAGAAGAAGTTGTGGTTACCTTCTGCAATGACGCCTTTACCGTCGCCGATAATCACTTCGAGAGCGTCAAGCGGTTGATGTTCGGGTACGGGAACGACGAGCGAATCGCGTTTTTGGTTCCACAGCAGGCGCAGTTCTTTTACACGCGGGTCTGTAACCCAGTAATGAATTTTAACGCGCTCACGTCCGGCGGAATACAGGACGGAATCGACGCGCCCGACGTAAGTTGTCTCGCCGTCGCGCAGGTATTTATCGTGCATGTCGTTCATGTTAGAGCAAGACGATAAAATGCCGACAACAGATAAAATGCTCACAATAATTGAAATAAAAAATATTTTCTTCATAATAGTTTATTTATTTGGTACTGCCCCAGATTGAAATCTCGTTGATAAATAATGCCATTGAGTTGCTCCAAGTCTGAACTGATTTAATCTTCCAATATCTGAATTTTGGTGCTTCGTTGGGAACTTCCCATTCTTCACCGGCGAGCATATATTCGGTTTCTTCGGCTGTCGGAGCGCCGCCTTCGGTAGCGCCGGAAGGACGGATAGATTCGCAGTCCATGATTTTAGTCCAGCCTTCCCAACTGTCGGGGTCGGTAGTGGCTGTTGGGTCGGAAGTTCCCCATACCTCAAACTTGCGCAGGTGGTGGAGTTGGTACATGTAGTTACGGCGCGTCCAGAGGCGGAAGCGCGACAGTTTTGCTTC
>JAITHS010000157.1 GCA_031279875.1 Tannerella sp. | reverse complement strand
CCCCCCCCCCCCCCCACTACTCCTGCCCACACAATCCACATAATGTTAAAAAAAACGTTTAACTTTCTCATGATGTAAAATTATTAAAATATTTTGTGTCTTAAGACGCCGCAAAGGTAGGGGCTTTTTTTCTAACAAAAATGTATGTTTTTACGGAAAACATGTAAAAAATTACTATGTTTGAAAATAATTCAAAAAAAATCCGTACTTTTGTCGCACGAAATATACATTTATTTAATTAGAAATATTATGACTACTAACAGATTTATCGGTAACTGGCCGAAGATTGGCATTCGTCCTACCATCGACGGACGCATGGGCGGCGTACGCGAAGCGCTCGAAACTCAAACTATGAACATGGCAAAAAGCGTTACTGCGCTGCTCGCCGCTAATATCCGCTACCCCGACGGCTCGCCGGTAGAATGCGTTATCGCCGATTCAACTATCGGACGTGTGTCGGAAAGTGCTGCCTGCGCCGCCAAATTCGCACGCGAAGGCGTCGGCGTTACCATCACCGTTACTCCTTGCTGGTGCTACGGCAGCGAAACAATGGACATGGATTCGCATACCGTTAAGGCTGTTTACGGCTTCAACGGTACCGAACGTCCGGGCGCAGTCTATCTGGCTGCCGTCCTCGCTGCACACGCTCAAAAAGGACTTCCCGCTTTCGGAATCTACGGACACGACGTCAAAGACGCTACCGACACGGCTATCCCTGACGATGTGGAGGAGAAATTATTAAGGTTCGCGCGCGCGGCACTATCCGTGGCAGTGATGAAAGGCAAGTCGTACCTCTCTATCGGCGCCGTTTGTATGGGCATAGCAGGCTCAATTGTGCAGACCGATTTCTTTGAAGATTATCTCGGAATGAGATGCGAAGGCGTTGACGAAGTGGAAATCATACGACGCATGACGCTCGGCATTTATGACCCGCAAGAGTATGAGAAAGCAATTGCATGGACTCGTGCTAACTGCAAGGAAAATGACGACATCTGCAATCGCGAAGATTTAAAACGCTCTCGTGAAGAAAAAGACGCCGACTGGGAATTTAGTGTCAAAATGACACTTATTGTCCGCGACTTGATGGTTGGCAATCCGAAATTAAAAGAGTTGGGCTTCGGCGAAGAAGCGCTCGGTCATAATGCTTTGGCGGGAGGCTTCCAAGGGCAGCGTCAATGGACTGATTTCTATCCCAACGGCGACTTTACGGAAGCTCTCCTCAACTCGTCGTTCGACTGGAATGGCATCCGCGCACCATTTATACTTGCTACCGAAAACGACGCTCTGAACGGTACGGCAATGCTTTTTGGACATTTGCTGACAAATACAGCATCAATTTTTGCCGACGTTCGCACGTATTGGAGTCCGTCGGCCGTCGAGCGCGTAACAGGTCGCAAACTCGAAGGCAAAGCGGCTAACGGTATCATTCATCTCATCAACTCCGGCGCGGCAACGCTCGACGGCTCCGCACGCCAAACCGCCGACGACGGCTCGCCCGCCATGAAACCATTCTGGAACATCTCCGCCGACGAAGCCCAAGCTTGCCTCGACGCTACCGTCTGGGTACCCGCCAATCGCGAATATTTCCGCGGAGGTGGCTTCTCGTCAAAATTCCTCACCCGCCAAGGTATGCCTTGCACGATGATGCGCCTCAACCTTGTGAAAGGTATCGGACCTGTTTTGCAACTCGCCGAAGGATGGACTGTCGAACTCGACCCCGCATCACACAAAATCCTCGACGACCGCACCGACCGCGGATGGCCTACAACATGGTTCGCCCCACGCCTCGACCCCTCTCGCGATGCCTTCAAAGACGTCTATTCGGTGATGAACAACTGGGGAGCCAATCACGGCTCAATCAGTTACGGACATATCGGCGCAGACCTTATCACGCTCGCCTCAATGCTTCGCATCCCCGTCTGCATGCACAATGTCGAAGACGACGCCATATTCCGCCCCGCCGCATGGAACGCCTTCGGAATGGACAAAGAAGGCGCCGACTATCGGGCTTGCGCAACTTATGGAGCGCTGTATAAGAAGTGAGAATTAATTTATTTGGTCGACTTAAGTCGACCAAAACTAAAAACAAAAACATCATGGCAACAATAGATACCACCGCCGGTTTTCGGCGCTTGGATTCTTGGGTGATGGCGAGCATTGTGCAGTTTGCAACTTATCGTTTTTGCCGGAAATTTCTGACCCGCCAACTTGACCCTACCGGCCGACAGTACGACCAAATGACGCAGGCTGCAAGGTCCGGCAAGGTGAACATTGTAGAAGGTTCAGCCCGCACAACAACGTCGAAAGAGACAGAGATGAAACTTACCGATGTGGCAAAAGCAAGTTTGGCGGAATTAGCAAGCGACTACGAGGATTGGCTGTTGCAGCAGGGACTTGTGCCGTGGCATAAAACTTCGGAAGAGGCGAAGGCTGTTTTTGCAATATGGTTGGATAAAGCGGTTTATCAGGACGACTGGGTGCATGATTCATGCGCTCATCTTTTGCGGCAACAAAAGAAATTCGACCGATGGTTGCAATCCGACGACGCCAATGTTGTTGCCAATTGTTTGTTGATTTTGCTTCGACGCACAATGCTGATGCTTTCGGAACAGATACGGCAGCAAGTAAGAGAATTTGAAAATGAGGGCGGATTCCGTGAGCAACTGACACAGATTCGCGTTGATGCAAGGGCAAAAAAGGTTAATGCACCTGTATGTTCGAACTGCGGAAAACCGATGACTATTCGTAAAACCAACAAGAACAATGAAACACATGAGTTTTGGGGTTGTACCGGATATCCGGCTTGTACGAAGACGCTCAAAATTTCGACAACGAGTTAATTATCCGGAGCTATATTTTATAAACTATGTATAACATAACATCAAACCAAGTTATCGAATGGGCTAAAGATTTCCTGTTGAAAGCGGAGACGGAACTGACTCCGGACGAAGTAAAAGAGCAGAAAAAATTTGCTTCATTAGTACAAACGCCCGAATATAAGACGTTTCTGACTACAATGCTTGATGAGTCGTCGCAGATTCGCGACAACAGCCGACTGAACCGCCGAGTGCGACAAATAATCGGAAAATACGGCATCCCCGACTTTTTCAGTCGGGGAGACCGGTTTCTGATTAAGTTGTATATGCTTGGAGGATACTTGTTTCCGTCGATTGCGATGCCGATTTTCAAGTACAAACTGCGACGTGAGACCGACAAAATCATCATCTCGGAAGAGCGTCCGCGCCTGACACAGCATCTCGAAGCACGACGCGACTGTAATATCGGTCAGAATGTCAACCTGTTAGGCGAAGTAGTGCTGGGCGACGGCGAAGCACGACATCGCTACGAACATTATCTTGAAGCGCTCGAAATGCCCGACATCAATTACATATCCATCAAACTGTCGGGCATTTATGCGCAAATCAAGCCGCTTGCTTACGAGCAGAACCGACGCGAACTCGTTGAAATGGTCGCAGCCGTCTATCGCAAGGCTATGCAAAACCCTTACACAGATGCGCTGGGCAGGCAATCGTATAAGTTTGTGAACCTCGACATGGAGGAGTACAAAGACATGGAACTGACCTACGACGTGTTTATCGAAACCCTCTCAAAGCCTGAATTTAAGGACTATACGGCGGGGATTGTGGTACAGGCATATCTGCCCGATGCGGAGAGTAATTTCCGACGGTTGCTGGCATTTGCCAAACAGCGCGTAGCAGAAGGCGGTGCGCCGCTTAAAATGCGTTTGGTAAAGGGCTGTAACTTGCAGATGGAATCTATCGTGTCGTCGATGAAAGGATGGGAATGTCCTGTTCTTCGTACTAAAACGGAAGTTGATGCCAATTATATGCACATCCTCGACATGGCATTGACGGCCGAAAATACGGCGGCGTTGAATACCGGTGTCGCGTCGCACAACTTTTTTACCATTGCATATGCCCACCTGTTGTGTGAACAAAACGGTGTTACACAAGGCGTTACGTTCGAGATGCTCGAAGGCATGGCTAATCACCTGCCCCGCGTTATGCGCAAACTCGAAAAAAACATCATCCTATACACGCCCGTTGTGAAAGCACAAAACTTCCTCAACGCCGTGTCGTATCTCGTGCGCCGTTTAGACGAAAACACCGGCAAGGAGAACTTCCTCACACACTCGTTTAATTTGAAGTTAGACAGCGGTGAGTGGAACTTTCTCCGCGACCAGTTCGTCGAAGCATATAAACTTAAAGACAGCGTCCGCACCACGCCTTTCCGCAATCAGGACAGGAATGTAACGTCGCCTATTCAATTAACATTTATTAACAGTATTTAAATTTCAATTTTAATTTCAATTCCAATTTCAATGAAAACAACATTTATGTCAGTAATATTAACATCCGGTCTTGCGGCACTAACGTCGTGCAACAGCTCCGACAGCAACACCGGCGCCGACGTCAACAACCCTTTCCTGAGCGCCTACAACACGCCGTTTGACGTGCCGCCTTTCGACCGTATAAAGTTGGAACACTACAAACCGGCTTTCATTGCCGCTATGGAAGAGCATAAAAAAGAAATATCGGCAATAATAAACAACAAGCAAAAGCCTGATTTTGAGAATGTTATAGCGGCGTTAGACCAATCAGGCGCTCTGTTGCGGCGTGTCAATACCGTTTTCGGCGGGTTAAGCAGCGCCAACACGAACGACGAGATGCAGGCGTTGGGCAAAGAGATCACTCCAATGCTGTCGCAGCATAACGACGACATTCGCCTCAATCCGGCGCTTTTTGATAAAGTCAAAGCCGTATATGAAAATCACGGAACGCTTGACAAAGAGCGTCTTAAACTCTTGGATGAGACTTATAAAGATTTTGTTCGCGGCGGAGCAAACTTACCCGACGACAAGAAAGAACGTCTACGGGAACTCAACAGCGAGATTTCGCTTATGCAACTGACATTCAGCCAGAACATGCTCAAAGAAACCAACGCTTTCAAGTTAATCATCTCACAGAAAGATGATTTGTCGGGGCTGCCTGACAATCTTATCGGCGTGGCTGCTGCCGAAGCGAAGAAATCGGGCGAGGAAGGCAAGTGGATATTCACTCTTCATAATCCAAGTGTAATGCCGTTTTTGCAGTATTCCGACAAGCGGGATTTACGGGAGAAGATTTTCAAAGGTTATATCTCGCGGTGTAATAACGGTAATGAGGCTGATAATAAGGAAGTTGTCCGCAAATTAATAACGTTAAGGCTCGAAAAAGCCCGTCTGATGGGTTACGAAAATTATGCTTCATTCGTACTCGAAGAACGCATGTCGAAGAATGCCTCAAACGTTTACAAACTGCTTGATGCCGTGTGGGTTCCGGCTCTTGCCAAAGCCCGCGAAGAAGCCGCCGATTTACAGAAGATGATGCCCTCAGGCGAGGAATTAAAAGGCTGGGACTGGCGCTATTACAGCGAAAAAGTCATGAAAGCGAAGTACAATATCGAAGACAGCGAGACGCGCCCTTATTTGAAACTTGAAAATGTTCGCGAAGGGCTGTTTTATGTTGTAAACAAACTTTACGGCTTGACATTCAACGAAATAAAAGACATCCCCAAGCCGCATGAAGACGCTGTTGCGTTTGAGTGCAAAGACGCTTCGGGCGCTCATCGTGGCGTGGTATATATGGATTTCTTCCCGCGAACGAGCAAGCGCGGCGGGGCGTGGTGCGGCACATATCGCTCACAGACATACAAAGACGGCAAACGTGTGGCTCCGGTCGTAACGGTGGTCTGCAATTTCAGCAAGCCGTCGGAAGGAAAACCCGCGCTGTTGAGCCTTGATGAAGCGAACACGATGTTTCACGAGTTCGGTCACGCTCTGCACAATCTCTTCAAAGACGTTCATTATTACGGTGTTTCGAGCGTGCCGCGCGATTTTGTAGAACTGCCCTCGCAGGTCATGGAGCATTGGGTAATAGAGCCGGAAGTACTAAAAGTTTATGCCAAACATTACGAAACGGGAGAGGTAATTCCGCAGGCGCTTGTTGACAAAATAACCCAAAGCGCCAAGTACGGACAAGGTTTTGCGACAGCCGAATATCTTCAAGCGTCGCTTCTTGATATGGATTATCATGTACTCAAAGATGTGCCGCAAGACATTGATATACTGCACTTTGAAGATGAAGCGATGAAGCGTTACGGCGCTTTGCAACAGATACCACCTCGCTACCGCACCACCTACTTCAACCACACAATGGGAGGCGGCTATACAGCCGGTTATTACAGTTATATGTGGGCGGAAGTGCTTGACGCCGACGCATTTGAAGCCTTCAAAGAGACCGGCAACATATTCGACCCCGTCACCGCCGCCCGCTTCCGCGACTTGATCCTGACACCCGGCAGTATAGACGACGCCGAAGTAATGTACCGCAATTTTCGCGGCAAAGACGCTGATATAACGCCGCTACTGAAAAACAGAGGTTTGATAAAATAAACAATAACCACTAACCACTAATTAGTTATTTGTCTTTTAGTATCGTCTATCACTATTGCCAGCGCAATTGCATCGGGATAAGGAGTGAGGTAGTTTTTTGATGTAATCTGCTTATCGGCTTCTGCGAGTTTGGCGGGAACGTCTTCCGGTTTGTATGCCACTTTCAGTTCGATAACGTAGGTATTTCCCAGATATGATATTACCAAGTCGGGGCGTCCGAGATTTGTGTGCATTTCAGCAACTACAGCAACGCCGCAACCGCGAATGAAGGCAAGAATTGTGGAGCGGTAAAGCCATTCCTGCGCCTGAAACGGATAATCGTTTGCCATGATATTCATCTGTCCTGCGCCGGCAAAATCGTCGTACGGAATACTTGCCAGCAAGGCATTTAGCGCTTCAACAAGTTTTTCGGTATTTTTGCCGGTCAAAGCAATCAGCATAAGTTGTTGCAAATTGTTAAACGAATTGTCGGCTGACAATATATTTTTTGCCAGCAACGCCGACATTGCGTTAAGTACTTCTGTATTTGGATAATCGAGAGCATAGTCGTTAACATTTCCTTCGCGGATTGTCAAATATCCGCCCTGATACAGAAACCCTTCGGGCGGAGTACTGTCCATGTCGCCCGGCTCGTCGAGAAAATCTCTCGATACCGGAAAATTACGGAACTGTTCGATAGTTAATTTTCTTGTTTTCAGATAGTCGGCAATCAGTTTCGAGGTTCCTGATTTTACCCAAAAATTCAGAAAATCTTTTTTGGCAAAAAAATTCACAGTTGAAAATGGATTGTACAGACGATGAACGCCGTCGAAACAAAATCCGTCATAGTAATTGCGCATTTTTTCGAGCAGTTCGTTGCTTGTAATATTCATTTCATCCGCCGTTTCTTCAATATATTCGGGAAAATATTTCACGATTTCGGACTCGGTAAGTCCACACATTTCGCCATATTTTTTGTCCATCGAAATATCTTCAGGGTTGTTCAATCCCGAAAAAACGCCGAATTTTGCGAATTTGCCTATGCCTGTGATAAATACAAAACGAATATATTCGTCGTAAGATTTGATTTGTATATAAAAATCACGCAGTAT
>JAITHS010000136.1 GCA_031279875.1 Tannerella sp. | reverse complement strand
TAAATATTGTGGCAGCACGGCTTCTCTACCGACACATGTTTACCTGCCTGAACAGCCCATATCGACGCCAGCGCATGCCAATGGTTGGGCGTTACAACCGACACGGCATCAATAGTCTTGTCTTCAAACAGTTTGCGCATGTCGATATAAGTCTTTGGTTCCCGCAAACCTTTGTCCGTAAAATACTTCTTGATAACCGGAGCAAACAGATTGGAATCGACGTCGCAAAGAGCCGCTACTTCAACGTCGGGAAGAGATTGATATTGACGGATATGATCCTGTCCCTGACCGCGAATACCGATTACAGCCACGCGAATACGGTCGTTGGCGCGTCGGGCATAAACTCCGGCATGAGCTCCGGTATGAGATTCGGTATAAGTTCCGGCATAAGCATTGGCAGGCACAGCGCCTAAAAGCATGGCGCCACCCGCAGTTCCGATAAATTGTCTTCTGTTCATAGTTATGTGTTTGAAATTTGCTGCAAAGATAATAAATTGTATTCCAAATAACGATTTTTAGTTTCTTTTTTGTACTTTTGCGCTTCCAAAAAGAAAAATTATTTATGAAAAAAATCTTTTTTATCGTTGCTGCCTGCTTGCTGTTGATGCAATCGTTGACAATTGAGGCGCAAAGTAAGCAGTCGGCCAAAGCGTTACCTGCTACCGCCAAAGCATTATCGACACCGGCCAAAGCGTTGCCGGCTACCGTCAATAAATGGAAACATACGGTCGATTCGGCCGAAATCAACATGCGCGTTAATCGTCCGCTCATAGGGCTGTCGTGCGGCAAAGGCGGAAACGTAACCGTTACTTATATTAATGCCGTTTTGAAAGCCGGAGGTATTCCGGTGCTGATACCGGTAATGACCGATGCCAATGCTTTGCGCGGTGCTGTTGCGGCTCTCGACGGGCTTTTGATGACGGGCGGCGAAGACGTTGACCCGATATGGTTTGACGAAGAACCGTTGCCGCGTCTGGGCAGCGTTGACCCTGTGCGCGACGAGTTTGACCTCAAACTGATACGCCTTGCGGCAGACCGCGTTATCCCGATGCTGGGCATCTGTCGCGGCGAACAACTTATCAACGTCGCTTTCGGAGGCACTCTGTATCAGGACATTCCGTCTCAACACCGTAGCGCCGTGCCTGTAAAGCACAATCAGGATATGCCGAGCGGGTTTCCGTCGCATTCTATCAAAATAGACAGCGCTTCGAGGCTGGCAAATATTCTCGGCACAACCGAAACGCGCGTCAATTCGTTTCATCATCAAGCAGTTAAAGACCTCGCGCCGCTTTTTCACGTTACGGCATATTCATCCGACAGCGTTGTTGAAGCTTATGAGGCATATCCGCATTATCCGATTCTCGGAACGCAGTTTCATCCCGAAGCGTTGGTAGAAGGCGGCGATACTGTTATGTTAAAGATTTTCAAAGATTTCGTAATGCAGGCGTCGCTTTATCGCAGGGCAAAAGATATTCACAGTCGTATCTTAACGCTTGATACTCACGCCGATGCGCCGTTGTATTACAACCGTGCGGGATATGATTTTGCCGCCCGTCGGCGCAACCGCGTCGGTTTGTCGAAAATGCAGGAAGGAATGCTCGACGGGGTCTTTCTTGCCGCATATATCGGTCAGAAAGGGCGTTCCGACGATTCCTTGCAAATAGCCGTAGATAAAGTTACGGGCATCATTGAGGCTATTCATCAACATATACGGCTGAATGACGATTTGTGCGCCCTCGCAACTAATCCCGACGAGTTTGCCGCTATCAAAGCGTCCGGCAAAAAAGCCGTTTTCATCGGAATAGAAAACGGATATGCTATCGGTAAGGATATTACTAATTTAGAGAAATACCTCAAAATGGGCGTTATGTATATAACTCTCTGTCATTCATACGATAACGATATTTGCGACACTTCAACGCATTCCAACTTGGAGTGGGACGGATTAAGTCCTTTCGGCGAAGAGGTGATACGCGAAATGAACCGTCTGGGAATAATGATTGACTTGTCGCATGTCGGCGAAAGTACTTTTTGGGATGTCATGAAACTGACCACAAAGCCTGTAATATGCTCACATTCATCGGTTAAGGCGTTGTGTAAAAGCGACCGTAATCTTACCGACGAGCAGTTGAAAGCCCTTGCCGCTAACGGAGGCGTAATTCAGATTTGCCTCCTCGACGAGTTTGTCAACGATGATCTCAAAAAAGCAACCCTCGAAGACGCTCTCAATCATATCGACCACGCAGTTAAAGTAGCGGGTATCGACCATGTTGGTATCGGCAGCGATTTCGACGGCGGCGGCGGCATACCCGGCTGTCAAGGCGCTAACGAACTGCTTCAACTGACCGTCAAACTCCTCGAACGCGGTTATTCCGAACCTGATATAGCCAAAATCTGGGGCGGCAACCTGCTGCGCGTGATGTCGGAAGTACGTTAGTCTCGTTTCTGCGCCGCCGCTTCAACGACATTAATCACATAATCGCCTAATTTCTCGCACTCCGACACAATGTCCATGTAGAACACGCCGTCGGAGTACTGATACTTTCGTGCATCAATATTTTCGACGTTTTCGGTTTTGAGGGCATCACGATATGTGTTTATCTCATTTTCAATGTTGTATGACGGTGCAAGATCGTTGTCGGTTAGAACGAGATGCGACAGGTCAAGAAGGTCGAGCATACGAATAAGCGACTGTTCGGTAAGGTCAAACATACGCTCTATGCTATGATTTTGTCCGTCTGTAAACACCGATTTGCCGTCGTTGCGGCGTTTGATGGCTTTCGACATGTTGTTGCACGCATCCGCAATGCTCTCGATTTCGGATATTACGCGCAACATCGCACGCACATTTTCCTTACCATGCGAACTGAGCCGCCCTTCCAAAACCTGTGTCAGATAGTTGGCAATCTCTATTTCCATCCTGTCACTGATTTGTTCGTATTTGTCGATACGGTTATAAAGTTTGAGGAATTTATCCTTATCGGTCTCATAATAAAGGTTTTTCACTAATCCGAACATCTTGTGTACGCGGCGGGCAAAAAGATATATTTCCTTATGAGCCTGTAAAAAAGACAGTTCGGAAGTCGAAAGTAAGCCGGAAGATATAAACCGCAGACGAAATTCATCATCATCGTCGGTTTTCTTTTGCTTGATTAAATACGAACATATACGGACATAAAGTTTTACGAACCAAATCATTACAAAGATATTGCAGATATTAAACAGTGTATGAAACAGCGAAAGTCCGTAAGAAACAGATATTTGCATCGAAATCACCTTATTATAAAGTGCCAGCAACGACGGGTCGGTAGGCTTTTCGGAACCAGTAATCTGCTCTATCACTTCCGGGCTTAAAGAGTGTAGAAACGTTGTCAGCGCATCAGGGTTGCCCGGTCCGAAATTTGTTACAATCCACGAAATCATGCGCGTAAAGGGATAAAACAGCACAAGCATCCACAGTACGCCGAAAATGTTGAACATCAGATGCGCCAGCGCCGCTCGACGTGCCTGTATATTTGCCGAAATGGCTGCTATATTGGCTGTTATCGTAGTGCCGATGTTTTCGCCGAGAACCATTGCCGCTGCCATCTCAAACGGTATCCACCCTTTTGTACACATTATAAGCGTAATAGCTACTGTTGCGCTCGACGATTGCACTATGACCGTGAGCAGACCGCCGATAACTAAAAACAGCAGCACAGACCTGTAACCCATTGACGTGTAGTTCTGTATGAACGACAGCGCCTCCGGATGGGCTTTCAAATCCGGAACGGAATTTTTCAAAAATGCCAGCCCAAGAAACAGTAAAGCGAAGCCCATCAGAAACTCGCCCCACGATTTGCGACCGCTGTTAGATGAAAAAATCAGCGGAATGCACACTCCGATGACGGGTAGCGCAAACATTCCGATGTCAACCTTAAAGCCGAAAAGTGATATTATCCAAGCTGTTATGGTCGTTCCCACGTTGGCTCCCATGATGACGCTGATAGACTGCGCCAGCGATAACAAACCCGCGTTTACAAAACTTACTACCATCACCGTAGTAGCACTCGACGACTGTATTAAAGCCGTGATTAATAGCCCGGTAAGCACTCCGGCAAACCGGTTTGTAGTCATCACCGACAAGATACTTCGCATCTTGTCGCCTGCTACCTTTTGAAGGCCTTCGCTCATTATTTTCATTCCGTAAAGGAACATTCCAAGCGACCCCGCAAGCGTTAAAAAATCCAGAAAAGAATAGTTCATATTTACCGTGTATTGACAAAAAAACGCGGCAAAGATAACTACTTTTTATGATAAAAAGACGAATATATACGTAAAAAAGTTTAAAAAAACATAAAATATGGTCTGTACCACGAACCCTTGCAGTGGTTTTAAACCCTGCAAGCGGTTTGAAACCACTGCAAGGGTTTAAAACCACTGCAAGCGGTTTGGAGAAAGCAGAAGGTACCACGTTATTGCGAGGAACGAAGCAATCCAGCGTGCCATTCCTTCTGGATTGCTTCCTGTATTCTGGATTGCTTCGTACCTCGCAATGACGAATGCCCTGTTCGTCATTATCAGCGGCGCAACCAAGTGTCGTCCCATGCGGGACTATTGTTGATATGACTCCTCACACCGGAGACTGAAGTCACCGGTTAATAAAGTGTCGTCC
>JAITHS010000100.1 GCA_031279875.1 Tannerella sp. | reverse complement strand
CGGCGCTTCGCAGCGGCAGATATCAGAACAAGTTCTGTGCGGACACAAAGCAGTCGGTAATATTGATAAGTGTGTATGAGAGTGTTGGTTGGAATCCCGACTGCTTTATCTAATGTATTATAAGCTATATAAATATCTTCCTGATAGAACTCGGACGTTCGTGCAGGTATTTTGTTCGCGGTTTATTATTTTTTTTATTTGTCATATAATCAATTTGTTAAAATGTAGCTAAACAATAAATCTCTTGTTTTCGGCTGCAAAGATACAACTTTTGTTTGAAACAAACAATATATGTATGATATTTTTTTAGAAAATATAATTATTTTTAATGTTAATAGTTTTTTTTTAACATCACAATACGTTCTCATAAAAAAATTATGAAATAAGTCCCCAATTTATTTTTCGGTGGAAGAGAGATTGAAGGCGGGCGTTAAGGATTTGATTTTCAGGGGCATCGAGGTTAGGGTCGGCATTGATGATGCTCTGGGCAGTGTCGCGGGCAAATTGCAGTATTCTGCCGTCTTGTGCGATGTTGGCTATTTTGAGAAACAGTCCTTCGCCGCTTTGAGCGGTGCCTTCGAGGTCGCCGGCGCCGCGCAGTTGGAGGTCTTCTTCGGCGATTTTGAAGCCGTCGTTAGTGCTTACCATTATTTCGAGGCGGCGGCGGGTTACGTTGCTGAGTTTAAACGACGACAGCAGGACACAGTAAGACTGTTCGGCGCCGCGTCCTACTCTGCCGCGTAACTGATGAAGTTGCGACAGTCCGAACCGTTCGGCACTCTCGATAATCATCACCGAAGCGTTAGGGACGTTTACGCCTACTTCAATCACCGTCGTAGCAACGAGGATATTGACTTCACCATTCACAAACCGCTGCATTTGAGCATCTTTCTCCTTGCTTTTCATCTGTCCGTGAACCATGCCGACAGTAAATTCGGGAAAGACCTTTCGGTATATTTCAAAGCCTTCTTCAAGATTCTTATAATCAGACTTTTCGCTTTCTTTTATCATTGGAAAAACGATGTAAGCCTGACGTCCTTTGAGGATTTCGGAGCGCAGAAAAGTAAACAGTTCAGCCTTTTTATTGTCGTATCTGTGAACTGTTTTGATTGGTTTGCGACCGGGCGGCAATTCATCGATTACCGACACGTCGAGGTCTCCGTAGAGCGTCATAGCGAGGGTGCGCGGAATTGGCGTCGCGGTCATGATAAGAACATGCGGCAGTTGGGGGTTCTTGACCCACAGACGAGACCGCTGCTCTACTCCGAAGCGGTGCTGCTCATCAATAACAGCCAGTCCGAGAGAGCGAAAAACGACCGCGTCTTCGAGCAAAGCGTGTGTGCCGACGATGATATCTATCTGTCCGTTAGCGAGTTCCGGCAATATTCTATAGCGTTGTTTTTGCTTTGTCGAACCTGTCAGCAATTCGATCTTTACATCCATATTACCGAGAAAGTCTTTTAATGTAATAAAATGCTGATTAGCAAGTATTTCTGTCGGCGCCATCAGACATGCCTGATGACCGTTATCGATAGCGAGCAGCATTGTCATCAGCGCCACAAGGGTCTTTCCGCTACCTACATCGCCTTGTAGCAGACGGTTCATTTGCCGTTTACTGCCCAAATCGGCACGTATTTCACGGATAACACGTTTTTGTGCTTCGGTAAGTGTAAAAGGCAGAAAATCACGGTAAAAGGTGTTGAACATGTCGCCTACCGAACCGAAAACAAGACCTTGCAGTTTGTTTCGCCTCAAAGTTGCGGTTTTGAGGATATTTAGTTGAATATAAAACAGTTCGTCGAATTTAAGCCTTATCTGTGCCTGTTGGAGTTTGGCGACAGATTCGGGAAAATGGATGTTACACATCGCTTCCGAGATGGATACCATATTTAATCGTGCGAGCAAATATGGCGGCAGTGTTTCGTCAACCTGACGGTTAATAGTCTTTAAGAGAGCGAATTGCATATCTTGAATGGCACGTGAGTTGATAAATGATTTTTTCATCAACTCGGTGGTGCCGTACATCGGCATCAGTCCGTTAGCAACCTGTGCCGCGTTCTCAATCGGGTCAATATCAGGATGTACGATATTAAATGTATGCTTAAATTCGGTCGGTTTGCCGAAAACGATGATTTCTTTATCCGGCTTGTATTTGTCGGTAATGAATTTGTGTCCGTTAAACCACACTAAATCAATGGTATCCGTGCCGTCGGTAAATTTGGCGACAAGACGTTTTGTTCTGCCTTCGCCGATATATTCGTAGTAAAGGATTTTCCCTTTGAGTTGAATTTCAGGCATTTCGCCGTGTATTTCTTCTACTTTATAAAATTTGCTGCGGTCGATATACCGGTAGGGAAAATAGTACAGCAAGTCTTCAAAAGAGACTATTTTTGCCTCTTTTTTGAGTACGTCGGCTCTTTTTTGCCAAACGCACGGAAGGAATACTATGCTGCGGTCTTCTAAATTCACTTCTTTTGTATTGCGATATAATTAATTGTTAAAACGCGGCGCGGTATTTGCCGGTTTCTTTATCTTCGAGAATATTGAGATAACTGTGATAGCGCGATTCGCTGATATAATGTTGTTTAACGGCTTCAAGGACGGCGCAGTCGGGTTCGTTGGTGTGGGTACAGTCGGCAAAGCGACATTTAGACGCGAAGCGAAAAATTTCAGGGAAGTAGTGTGACACTTCCGCGCCCGACATTTCGATTGTTCCGAAGCCTTTAATGCCCGGAGTATCAATCACATAACCGCCGTCAGGTAGCGGGAGCATTTCGGAAAAAGTCGTCGTATGCATTCCTTTGAGGTGATATTCCGAAATCTCGGCTGTTTTGAGGTTGGCATCCGGCAGTAATCTGTTGATAATGGTCGATTTACCTACGCCCGAATGCCCCGACAGCAATGTTATCTTGCCTTGCAGCACGGAACGCAATCGGTCAAGACCTTCGCCGGTCAGAGCGCATATTTTAAGACATTGATAATTAATAGATTGATATAATGTCATCAATGCTTTCATATATTCGACATCGTCATCAGAATAGCGGTCTGTTTTGTTGAAAACGAGCAGCGCCGGAATGTTGTATGCTTCGGCGGTAGCAAGGCATCGGTCGATAAAAATGGTCGTCGTTCGGGGATAATTAACGGTTATGACCATCATCAGCAGGTCGAGGTTGGCAGCAAGAATATGCGACTGTTTCGACAGATTAGTCGAACGTCGTATCATATAGTTGCGACGCTGCTCAATATCAGTGATATACGCTACTCCGGCGTTATCATCAATCAGCACATTGTCGCCTATAACGACAGGGTTAGTGCTTTTTATGCCTTTAAGACGAAAAGAGCCTTTGATTTTGCACTCTACCTGCCGTCCGTCGTCGGTTTGCACGAGATAAATGCTACCGGTATTCTTGATAACAAGTCCGCGCATCTATACCGTCATTATCTCTTTATCTTTCGTCGCGAGGAGTTCGTCGATTTGCTTAATAAAACGGTCGTGAATTTTTTGAACTTTCTCTTCGGCGTCTTTTGCAACATCTTCCGGCACTCCGTCTTTGGTTGATTTTTTGAGCGTTTCAATCACTTCGCGACGTGTGTTGCGGATACTGATCTTCGCATTTTCAGCCTCTTGTTTGGCTTGTTTGGCAAGTTGCCGACGGCGTTCTTCTGTCAGCGGTGGTATGCCGAGACGTATCACTTCGCCGTTGTTTTCGGGCGTGATGCCGACATCGGAGTTGAGTATAGCGCGCTCAATGTCTTTGATAGTCTTACGGTCCCAAGGCGTGATTAGCAGCGTTTTAGCATCGGGCGTAGTGATAGATGCGACGTTAGTGAGAGGCGCCATTTCGCCGTAGAACGAAACGCGGACGGCGTCAAGGATCTTCGGATTTGCTTTTCCGGCACGTATGCGCGCCAGTTCATCGTCTAAGTAAGAAATTGCGGAAGACATCTTTGCTTCCGACGATTTGACAATTTGATTTGTGTCTGTTGCCATGAGAAAAATGTATTTAAATCGGTTGCAAAATTACGATTTTTTTTTTAAACGGCAAAATTTCTTCAATCTGTGCCGTAGATTTTGATTTTACTCAATTGTTTCAGTTTGTTGACGTCCGAATAGTCATACTGATAAAGTCCGTCGTCGGCAATCATCATCAGAACATCGTCATAAGCTATAAGGTCGAAGCCATCCATGCCTTTGATATGTTCTAAACCGTTGGAAATCAACTGTTGCGGATCATCGGTTATTTTAAACACTTTCAGTCCGTCGTCGCAGAGGAAGAGTGTTTTTTTCTCGCTGTCGATGCCCAGTCCTTTCGGATTTTTCATCGTATAAGAGACTATTTGTTTGGGATTATAAACATCCTTTACATCAACGATAAACAGTTCGTTGGCCTGCTGTCCGCAGAAATTGCCGGAACGTATCGTAACGTATGCAAGGTCGTTGTCAACTACAACGGGGTCGCAACCATAGATATGCGTTATCATGGAGCAGTATTCGGGTTTCAGCGGGTCTTTGACGTCATAAATTGTCATTCCCGAAGGCATTCCGAGAAACATCTTGTCTTTGTAACCGAACATCGTTTCTACCTCCCAAAACATGCCGTTTTCGACTGTTGCGGCAATTGTCGGCTTGTCGCCCGAAACGTCGAAAATCTGCATTTGAGATTTTATGACGGCATAGAGGTATTTGTCATTGAAAGCAAAGCGCGACATCGAACCGTTTACACTCGACGCCGGTGATGCACCGCCTTTTTGGGCCGCATCGTTCATTATTTCCGCGTGATAATAATTGTACAACGGGTCATTTTCGGCGACATAGCGTTTTTTTACTTCCCATCCCGTTACTATAACGTCTTTCCGCTGGCCATTGTTGTCATAAAGCTGCGAATAATCACAGGCATAGTTGTTTTCGGCAATTGGAAAAACATCGGGGAAGACATTCTCCAAACGCCCTTTCAGAACAGGTTGAGCAGGGTTTGAGATGTCAAACCAGACAAGGTCAATCAGCGCGTCGGCATATAGCAGATCGTTGTGAACAGCGACGTCGGCATTGCCCGGAATCTCAATAAATCCGATGTTTTTCGGATTTGCAGGCGTGCGGTTGTCGATGATATGGATACCTATACTCGGCTCACTGACAAACAGATAGCCGTTGTACAAACAGATTTTGCCGCAGGTCTTGATGTTTTGACCGTCAGTCGTTACTTTCACGGAGTTGCGAAAATCCGTCTCACTCATTATAACCGGTTCGTTGACGCTAACCATGTTGCGCCACGAGCTGTCGCATCCGACAATTACTACTAAAATCAGTAGTAATACATGTTTCTTCATAAAAAAAGTTTTAAATATTTATTAAAATGATGCGCGATTTTCGCAAACGTTGCATGTGATTTTTATGAAATTGAAATTTTTTCTCTAACTTTGCACAAAAATTAAACACTATGCTAAAACTTATTTTATCTACGCTTGCCGTATTAAGCGCTTTTACAAGCTATATTTCGGCACAAGAGACAATGGCTGTTCCCGTTAATGATTTTCTGAATAGTATCGGCGCAGTATCGTCGGTTTCGCGTCGCGGAGAAACACTCGATGGCACTGTTAAATGCCTGAAATATACCGGAATACGGTGGCTTAGATGCGGATATGAAGACAATGCGCCGCCTGCCGATTTTGTGCATATCCGTAAGGAAACAGGCGTGCGCTTCAGTTA